>CALMNM010000151.1 GCA_937868795.1 uncultured Acholeplasma sp. | reverse complement strand
AGTTTCGCGATATCCCCATCCATTGAAAAAACGCCATCTGTGATGATCAATACTTCGTTATATTGATCTCTTTTTTCTTTTAGAACGCGTTCTAAATCCGCCATATCAGAATGCTTATAGACTGCACGATCCGCTTTTGAAAGACGTACGCCATCGATGATTGAGGCATGATTTAATTCATCAGATATGATGAGATCTCCCTGATCGGTGATTGCTTGAATCACCCCTGCGTTGCACGCAAATCCTGATTGGAACACCAACGCAGCTTCTTCATGTTTAAAGCGTGCAATCGTTTGATCAAGTAATTCGTGGATGTCCATGTTACCCACGATGGTACGCACTGCACCAGCACCGACACCATATGTATCAATCGCTTTTTTTGCAGCTTCCTTTAGGCGTGGATGATTGGCAAAACCCAAATAATTATTTGATGATAAATTGATCACATCTTTCCCATTGAGATGAATGATCGCATCACAAGGCCCTTCATTCACGGGTAAGATCCGATAAACGCCTTGATCCTTTAATTGTTGTACTTTGTCGTCTATGTTTGACATCATAACCTCCTTAAGGGATGAGAACTACTTTACCGCTGTTTCCTGAGATCATCGTCGCCATCGCTTCCTCCATTTGATCAAAAGGATAGAAATGGGTGACAATTTTTTCTAAATCAAGTTGATGATTTTTAATCATGTCCGTGAGTTGATCCCATGTCTTAAACATGAGTCGACCGACGACACCATAAATACTAATACCTTTAAAGACGATATCATTCGATAAATCAATATCAATATCTGTACTTGCAATCCCTAAAAGCGACATTTTTCCGCCTTTTTTGACATATTTAAACGCGGCTTCAATCGCTGATTTATTTCCTGAAAATTCAGTGACAACATCGACACCTCGACCATTGGTCTCTTCAAACACACGGGCAATCACATCTTCCTTTAAAGGATTAATGACCACATCAGCACCGAGTTCTTTGGCTAAGTTAATTCTAAAATCATTGACTTCAATCGCGATAATTTTCTTTGATTTCATTGCTTTGGCAATATTGACACCCATCAAACCGATGGGTCCACATCCCACAACAGCGACTGTTTTATCCGTGATATCAAAGTGTAACATCGTATGTACAGCGTTGCCTAGTGGTTCTTGAATCGATAGATATTTAGGATCTGCGGTTGTCTGATTGACAATCAAATTATACGCAGGCATCTTCGCATATTCAGCAAAACAACCATCGGTGTCTACACCGATTATTTTGGTATTTTCACAGATGTGATACTCACCACGCTGACAAAATTCACAGGTACCACAGACGATATGTGTTTCAGCAGAAACAATATCTCCCACCTTCACTTTGGTAACCTCTTCTCCTATTTTGATCACGCGACCAGAAAACTCATGCCCCACAGTAATAGGTGGATTTATCCGCCCTTGACTCCACCGGTCCCATTTGTAAATATGCACATCGGTTCCACAAATGGAAGTGGCCAATACTTTAATAAGAACCTCGTCTGGTTTAAGATCCTCTGGCACTTTCTTGATGACTTTTTTAAACCCTGGTTCTCTTTTTTCTTTAATGTATGCAATCATGTCCATGATTAAAAATGATCTCCTTTGATGTACATCGCGTCTTTACTTCTATTATAGCGTGAAAGGGCTTACAATACCATAGGTAAATGATCGATTAATATTTATCTTGTACGATTCTTAGGAAAGCTGCACTGTAGTTTTCCATGATGAAGAGGTAATGTCTTTCCTGGTAAAAGAAACCAAAATCACGACGGAAAGTAATCGTTGGATTGGAGATATCAATGATCGGAATCAGTTGATCATATACCCCCTTAATATGAAGCATATGGTCGCGATATGTCAGTTTTACGTCCCCTATGACATCAAGCCCACTGGTTTCTTCATTCACAAAACAGAGTTTAGCATCGGTGGAAACAGTTGAATTTTTTAGCTCTTCTTTAAACTTGCGCTGAAATTTATCCCATTCGATTAAGTTATCAATTGAAAAACCTTGAATAAATCCGTACTCATCGATGTGCCCTTTGGTATGGCACTGGGTACATTCAACCACATTTCCATGGGTTTTGATGGTATGTAGAGATTCACATACCGGGCAGACATAAACCACGTTTTCTAATCCTTCAGCGAGTTTCTCACCAGGATGCTTAATCATATTCTTACGCTGGTAATCATACGCGTTGTGATACAACGCCTTTTGTATTGTATGATTAATGTCTTCAATTGACATCTCTTTGACCTTTTCTTTGGGGATCGTCAATTCGTAGTAAAACTCAGCAAAACGATGTTTTCGTTTTCCCGTTGCCCAACGAGGTTTTGACAAATAGCCACCTCTAACATTGCAGGTAATGACATCAATTTCCAATTTTTTGATCAATTTCATCGTTGATTCTTCAATATAATTGGTTTCGCCATAAAAGGTTGTATCTCCCTCAGGGAAGATAAGAATTGGATATCCACGTTTGACAGCACCAATCAGATCACGCACAGTGGCAGTATCGCTTTGTCCTTTTTGTTTACGGATGACATGGGCGACTTGACTGACTAAAAAGCGTGTTGCCTTTTTCTTAAAGAGTGTCTGATTGGCGACGATAAAAGGAACCTTCTTAAACAAAAGCGGGACATGGATCACATCAAACATAAAGGTATGATTCGCCAGCATGACATACGGTTCCTGACGTTTAAAACTTACTCCTTCTCCCAAGATAACTTTACGCTTCGCATCTTTAGCCATCCATAGTTTTACTAAAGGGCGTAACATCCCCATTAAAAAGTCTTGTTGCTTATCAAGCTTTCTTTTTTGCATCGCTAGTTCTCACTCATTAAATAGTATTGTAACGCAACAAGTGTTTTCCCATCAGTGATTTGTCCATCCCTTAATAAAGCCTTTATCTCATCTTTATCTACGATCATCACTTCAATATCCTCATCATCATCCATCGCTTTTGGATTCTCTTTTTTTATACAATCTCTGGCGAGAAATATATCCAAAACTTCATCACTATATCCAACACAGGGATGAAGGGTGAACAGGTGTTCGTATGTATCAGATGTGTAGCCCGTTTCTTCTTCCAGTTCCCGTTTTGCACATTCTAAAGATGCTTCACCAAAATAATCTTTTTTTCCTGCAGGAATTTCAATCATGACCGATTCAATCGGATAGCGATATTGGATGGTTAATATCACACGTCCATCAGGTAGCAAAGGCAAAACGCATGCACCTCCTGGATGTTTAATGACCACACGTTTTTTAATGGATTCATCATGAAGTTTGACGTCATCTTCATATAATGTCAAAAAGCTTGTTTCGTATTTCTTTTCTCGTTTAATTCGCTGTTCTTTCATCAGATACTCCTTTGTGTTTAGGCTAGATCATTTTGTCTAATCCAATGATCAATGATATGAATCGTTGACTTGACGACATCGAGTTGGACGTGTTCTAGTGTGTCATTTGGCGTGTGATAGACATTGCTTCTAGAATCGTTGGTCCAAGGCATACCGATAATCGTCGTGGCACTAATCCCTATTTTCGCAAATTCAGCAGCATCTGTGCCACCCGTTAAAAAGGCTAACGGTTGTGTCTTAGTCTTTAATCCGATCGATTCTGCAGTATGATTTAAATCATTGGCTAATGTTTCGTCCAATTTAACAAAATTATTCAAGTCAGATGTGAGAAAGAAGAGTTCTTTTTCATCATAGAGACAATCCATATTGATCATGGAGGTTGGTAATTTTTTGAGCATCGTTTCATGTGCCCTTGCGAAAGCACGAGCACCTCGTAAACCTTCTTCTTCAGCATCGAAACTCATCATGATGATTCGTGTATGTTTAAGGGCATCTTCACTCTTCTTAAGTGCAGCATAGTGTTGACCTAAGACAAGGGATAAACCAGATGCTACCAAATTGTCTCCAGCGCCTGGTGAAGCCTTTTTCGAGGAAAAGAACCACATTTGTCCTACCCACAAAAATCCGATAGAAGCAAGGATGGGAAGGATGAGTTGTAATAACGTTATAGAAGGTAAAATAAGTTGAACAATACTTAAAAGTAAAAGGAGGATGACAATACCTATAGAGCCCGTTGTGCGAAGATTATATAGTTTCGGTTGGTGAATAAAGAAGTTGAAGACGTGGGCAGAATCATGATGACCACTTAAAATTACTTGTCTTTTCACTTCTTCTTTAGGTTCAATGACACCATAAACATTACGACTAAGTCGCTTAGGATACAATCGATCGAGTAGTGGTAGATATAAAAAGAATTGAAGGATGAGAATCAGTATAGCGGACAAGGTGAGAATGATCGAAATAAGGGGTTGATTGATCCACAAAAAGAGGGTTGCTGCTAAATAAGCCACGACTAAAATGCGAATCCAACCCAAGAATGCACCTTGATGGATATAAAAATCATCCTTTCCAACATGATCAGCAAACTTTTCCATATCTTGGTAAATATCATCGGCAGCATTTCGTGATGCTTCATCTCCAGCAAGTCTAGGACCATGTTTCTTAATCTTTTCATCGACCCAGCTAAAGACATCGTGTGCTAGCTTATCATAGTGCATAATTTCACCTCATCAACTTCACTTCTTCTATTATACCGCGATTTTTTCAAACAAAAAAGGAGTAGTCTTAACTATTCCTTAAGTGGTAGGGTTTGATACTTTTTTACTTCATCCAAAATAAGATTGCCACCATGAATATCATAGGTCACAATGGCTGGAAAATCTTTTACTTCAAGACGATAGATTGCTTCAGCGCCAAGATCGTCATAAAGTACAACGTCTGAAGTGATCACTTTTCGTGATAAAAGAGCGCCTGCACCACCCACAGCCTGTAAGTAGACACCTCTTTCTTGGATCATATCTTTGATAAACTCATCACTACGATCGCCTTTACCAATCATAACCTTTAGACCTTGTTTCATCAACTCAGTCGAATAGGCATCCATTCGATATGCTGATGTAGGTCCGCATGAGCCAATGGGTCGTCCAGGTTTCGCTGGAGCAGGTCCAACATAATAAATGACTTGACCATGAAAATCCATGGGAAGTTTTCCTTCTTTATGCAAGGATTCAACCAAACGTTTATGGGCTGCATCACGACCGGTATAGATCACACCTGAGAAATACACAATATCACCAGCATGCATATTCATAATATCTTTGTCTGTAATGGGTGTTGTCAATTTCATATTTTTCACCTAGATCACTAGCGATTTATGTCGCGATGCATGACACTGTAAATTAATGGCAACTGGGAGTGAAGCGATATGACATGGGTAAGCGTTAATCTTTACCGCTAATGCTGTGGTGCTTCCTCCAAATCCCATGGGTCCGACACCTAAAGTGTTAATTTCATCGAGTAGTTCTTTTTCCAATTTTGCAAGGACAGGATCAGGATTTATGTCATCGAGATCACGCATGATGGCTTCTTTGGCAATCTCAGCAGATTTTTCGAGGTTGCCACCAAGTCCAATGCCTACAACAAGAGGTGGGCAAGGTTTTCCACCAGCATAAAAGATTGTATGAAGCACAAGTTTTTTGATCCCTTCTACTCCATCAGAAGGAATGAGCATCTTAACTAAACTCATGTTCTCACTACCGCCGCCTTTAGGCGCAAGCGTAAATTTAATCGAATCCCCATCAACAAGTTTAACGTGGATGACCGCAGGTGTGTTATCGTTCGTGTTCCCTCGTGTGATTGGGTGCTTAGCCACACTTTTTCTTAAGAAACCTTCGTTATAGGCTTGTCTGACACCTTCGTTAATCGCATCATAAAGATTACCCTCAAGATGGACATCATAACCCAATTCTACAAAAACGACAACCATGCCGGTATCTTGGCACATGGGTTCCCTATTTTCTTTAGCGATTTCATCGTTTTCGATGATCTGCTCAATCACGTTTTTTCCAATCTCAGATTTCTCTTTTTTTAGTGCTTCACGAAGTTTATCAATAAAGGAAGGTCCAATGTCGTAATTGGCATCCATCGCTAGTGTTTTTATCGCTTTCGTTATCGCTTCTTTGGATATGTTTCGCATAGTCTTCACCCATTCCCATTATACACGAAAAAAAGTTAAACGCAAATCGTCTTAACCTGTTGTCTTTTTGACCGTTTTGTATTAAAATACAAGAGATGAAAGCGTTTTATTTTTTGATGAATAACGCAGTGCTGGAGGAAACATGAAATCAATCGTTATTGGCGTTATCGGAGCTGATGTTCATGCTGTAGGAAATCGAATCATTGAGTATACACTCACCAAAGAAGGCTACAATGTTGTCAATGTTGGTGTGCTATCCTCACAAGAAGATTTCATCAATGCAGCGATTGAAACATCGGCTCGTTTAATTATGGTCTCATCCCTTTATGGTCATGGCGAACTGGATTGTCGTGGAATGCGCGATAAATGCAATGAAGCTGGCCTAAAGGATGTTTTACTTTATGTCGGTGGCAATATCGTCGTGGGTAAACAAGATTTTAAAGATGTTGAAAAACGATTTAAAGATATGGGATTCGATCGTGTGTATCCTCCTGGAACGACCATTGATATGGTATTAGATACCATTAAGTCTGATTTAGGAGATCTTGAATGAGTTATTTCCTTTTGGTTGATTTTGGATCTACCTATACCAAATTAACGGCGGTTGATCTTGATAAAGAGGATATCATTGGGACCTCTAAAGCCATGACAACCGTGGAATCAGATATCACGATCGGTTATGAAAAAGCCCTCGACCAACTTTATAAAAACTTAGGAAAAACATTAAGTTTTGAAAAAGTAATCGCGTGTTCTTCTGCTGCAGGAGGCTTAAAGATGGCTGCCATTGGTCTGGTTGAAGAACTTACTACGGAGGCAGCAAAACGCGTTTGTTTAGGCGCTGGAGCAAAAGTCGAACTTGTTTTGTCGCATCACATCAATCAACACGAAGTCCAAAGTATTATCGATAAAAACATCGACATCATCCTTCTTGCCGGTGGCGCGAATGGTGGCAATAGTGAATGCGTCATCCATAACGCGAAGAAATTAGCAAAATCATCCATAAAAGCTCCCATTGTTTTTGCTGGAAATAAAGATGCCATCGATGACATCGATGACATTTTAAAAGACGCTGGAAAAGAGTATTATCTCTGTGAAAATGTGATGCCAAAGCTCAATGTACTCAATACAGAAAGTGCCAGGGACAAGATTAAAGATATTTTTGTCAGAAATATCATTGAAGCCAAGGGAATTAAAAAAGTCGAAAGTCTGATCGACCAAGTTGTATTACCTACCCCACACGCGGTCTTAATGGCTGCTGAACTTCTCTCCAAAGGGTATGGTGATGAAAAGGGATTGGGCGATCTTATGATGGTGGATGTCGGAGGTGCAACGACCGATGTCTATTCACTGAGTTCTGGTTTGCCAACACAGATGAATGCGGTTATGACTGGTCTTGAAGAACCTTTCGCGAAACGTACCGTTGAAGGTGACCTAGGCATGCGTTATTCTGCTTTAGGTGTTTTGCAATCGATGACGATCAAAGATTTAGAAAGTTATGAAACACAAGGGTATCTTATGCGAGATGAACTGATGAAACGTCATCTAAATATTGATTGGCTTCCAGAAACAAAAGACGATTTGGAAAAAGAAGACATCATTGCAGGTCATTGTGTCAGTCGTGCTGTCTCTCGCCATGTTGGAACTATTAAACAGATTTATACCCCAATGGGCATGATGCTGCATCAAACGGGAAAAGATTTAACAAATATTCAGTATTTTATCGGCACTGGTGGTGTCATTATCCACAGTGAAGATCCAAAAAGCATCTTGGTAAAAGCACTTAAAACGAAAGATCTTCCCATGGAACTTAGACCGAGCCAACCCATCTTTTTACTTGATCAAGATTACATCTTATCCGCCATGGGCTTGTTGTCACTCACCTATCCAAAAACAGCACTAGCTATCATGAAAAAACGGATGATTCATTTATAGGAGAATATTATGCACGTTGTGAATAAGAAATGGTCGTTAGATCAATTTCTCGCAGTACGAAAAGAAGTTTTAAAAACATGGCCAACAGGATCTGATCCTGCACTTGATCTTTTTCAAGCAATAGAAACGTTAAGACAAGTGCCACCCCATAAGAATTTTGCCTTAAAACTCAAAGAAGCGAAAACGCAAGGAAGAACATATATTCAACCGCGTGCGGGTGTCGCACTTCTCCAAGAGCACATCGATTTGATGCGTACCTTAGAAAAAGCAGGTGCTGATTTTCTTCCTTCGACTATTGATTCTTACACACGTCAGAATCGTTATGCTGAAGCTGAAGAAGGTATTTTAGTCTCACAAAAAGAGGGACGGTCATTACTTAATGGTTTCCCTGCGGTTAATCATGGCGTCGCCGCATGTAAAGAAGTACTTCGCAACGTCAATGTTCCACTTCAAGCCCGTCATGGGACCCCAGATGCTCGGTTGCTTTCTGAAATTATTCATGCTGCTGGATGGACATCCAATGAAGGCGGAGGGATTTCCTATAACCTTCCTTATGCGAAAAACATCTCTTTAGCAGATTCCATTTATTACTGGCAGTATTGTGATCGTTTGGTCGGATTTTATGAAGACCATGGCATTCACATCAATCGTGAACCCTTTGGACCTTTAACTGGAACGCTTGTTCCCCCTTCCATCGCCATTACCATTGGTATTATCGAAGCACTTCTTGCCGCAGAGCAAGGGGTGAAAAACATCACTGTGGGTTATGGTCAATGTGGCAATGTTATTCAAGATGTTGCGGCAATTCATATGCTTCAAGAGTTGACCGAAGAATACTTAAAAAAACAAGGATATGACGTTTTTGTAACGACTGTGTTCCATCAATGGATGGGTGGATTTCCTCAAGATGAAGCGAAAGCCGCAGGATTAATCGCTATGGCATCGACGGTCGCTGCGCTCGCTGGAGCAACCAAGATGATCACTAAGACACCGTATGAATCCATTGGTGTCCCCACCAAAGATATAAATGCTTATGGCGTACGGGAATCCAAAATGGTTGTTTCGCTACTTAAAGATCAGAAAATGGAATCTTCTTCTGATCTTCAAATTGAAAAAGCACAAATTCGTTTAGAAGTTGCCTGTCTCATGGAGAAAGTTTATGAAATTGGTGAAGGGGATCTCGCTCAAGGGACGATCAAAGCCTTTGAACACGGGATTATCGATGTTCCCTTTGCCCCTTCAAAACAAACACAAAACAAAATTTTACCCGCAAGAGATAATCAAGGCTGTGTACGGATTCTCGAATTTGGTAATTTAGGTATGACCCAAGAAATAAAGGATTTTCACAAAGCAAAACTCGATGAAAGGGCAAAAGCTGAAGGCAGACCTATCACCTTCCAAATGACCGTAGATGATATCTATGCGGTCTCCATGGGAGAACTCATTGGTCGTCCCATGCAATTACAAAAATAACTCATGAAAATTATGGATGTCGTATTGACAAAAAGTTATACCGGTTTCTATTTTGACGACCAAAGAGCGATCAAAAAAGATGCTGTTAAAGATGGATTTATGTATATCGGTGACACCGTTACGGAAGGATTTCATCAGATTCGTGTTCCTGGCGAAGCGGTCTCTGTACAACTCATTTTAGATTCTGGTGACGTCGGGATTGGCGATTGTGCAGCAGTTCAATATTCAGGTGCTGGTGGTAGAGATCCCCTCTTTTTAGCCGATGATTTTATTCCCTATATCAAAAAACACATCGTTCCTAAACTGATCGGACAAGATGTAAGTCGATTTAAGGAGTTGGCTGAAACCATCGATCATATGCAAGTCAACGGAAAGAAACTTCATACCGCCATTCGCTATGGAATTACACAAGCACTTTTAAATGCTACGGCACATGCAACCAAACGTAGTATGGCTGAAGTTATCCGTGATGAGTATAATCCAGAACTTAAAGTGCTTCATCGGATCCCCATCTTCGCTCAATCTGGTGATGATCGTTATGTCAATGTCGATAAGATGATTCTTAAAGAGGTAGATTCACTGCCTCATGGTCTGATCAACAACGTGAAAGAAAAGTTGGGCTATCATGGTGAAATCCTCAAGGATTATGTCATATGGATGCGCAATCGTATACTTGAAAAACGCGCGAAAGACGATTATCTTCCCGTCTTTCATATTGATGTCTATGGAACATTAGGCATTGCTTTTGCCAATGATATCGACAGAATTGTTAATTATTTAGTCGAACTTGCTGAAGCTGCAAAACCTTTCAAACTTCGTATTGAAGGCCCCATTGATACGCAAGATCATCAAGGAACAATGGATGCACTGAGAATCATTACCGCACGTATTGATGCTTTGGGTACACCTCTAGAAATCGTAGCTGATGAATGGTGTAATACGTTAGAGGATATCAAAGAATTTGCGGATCAAAAAGCTGGGCATATGCTTCAAATTAAAACCCCAGATCTTGGTGGCATTAATAATATTGCTGAAGCGATCCTTTATTGTAAGAAAAAAGGTATCGGTGCTTACAGCGGCGGAACGTGTAATGAAACCAATTTATCCGCTGAAGCTACCACATCGGTTGCGATTGCTTGCGAAGCAGATTTATGTTTAGCAAAACCTGCCATGGATGTCGATAGTGGGTATATGATTGTCAATAATATGATGGAGCGTGTCATTGCACTCTCCATGAGGAAAGCTAAGGTTCGTTCATGAAATACGCGAGTGCAGGTACACTTGAATCCAATGACTGCCTAATTACGGTTGAACCCTCAGATACTATTGAGATTGTGATCGAAAGTATCGTTTTTGATCAATTTGGACAGCAAATTAAGCACGTGATTGAATCATGGCTTTTGCTTCATGAAAAAACCTTATCCGTTCATATCCAAGATAAAGGAGCCCTTGATTATACGATCATTGCAAGATTAACCACTGCTGTCCGTCGTTTGGAGGCCATGTAATGCGTAAAAGTTTACTCTTTATTCCTGCAAATTCACCTGCCATGTTACAAAACGCTGACATTTTTGATGCTGATGGCGTGATTTTTGATCTCGAAGATGCGATTCACATGATGGAAAAAGATGCTGCTAGAGATTTATTGCTAGCTTTTTTCGATCATGTAGAACTCAAAGATATCGAAATCATCCTGCGAATCAATAGCATAGATTCTCCATTTTTCGATGATGATTTAACATTGATCCATCAGGATTTGCTCAAGAAACAAAGAATTAATACCATTTTACTTCCAAAAGCTACCTTTAATGATATTCAGATACTTGCCGAAAAACTATCATCTTTTGAGTTATCTCACGGGATGAATAATAAAATTGATATTATCGCACTCATCGAACGATCGATTGCGTTATTTGAATTAAAAGAGATTGCTTCTCACCCAAGAATCACAGGTTTACTCTTAGGTGGTGAGGATTTAGCCACTGATCTTGAAGTTGAGCGTACTATCCAAGGAGAAGAAATCCTTCTTGCTAGACAGATGGTCGTTTATGCTGCCAAAGCATTTGGTAAGGATGCCATTGATACACCGTTTACTGATGTTACCAATGAACAAGGCCTAATCCTTGATACAAAACACGCAAAAGCATTGGGTATGACCGGTAAGTCATGTATCCATCCCATGCAAATTGATGTTATCAATCAATTTTTTCAACCCTCTGAAAAAGAAATCGATTTTGCTCGACGAGTGATCAGAGCCGTTGAAGATCCAAATCATCAACAACAAGGGGTCTTTTCCCTAGATGGTAAAATGATTGATAAGCCCATTATTGAAAGAGCAAGACGCTTATTAGCCAAGGTTAAATCATGAAAAATAGTTTAGGACGTTTGATTCCTGATGGCATGATTCCTTTTCAAGGGACACAAGCCATCATTAAGCAAAACCAAAGAAAAATAATTCATAAAGTCATGACACATGAAGGGATCAAGCCTGTTTTTCATACGCTTGATGAACTTTTTTCATTTATAAATGTGAATAATGGGATGACATTATCGTTTCATCATCATTTGAGAAATGGTGATGGTGTGTTAAATCTCATCGTTGATCATCTAGACAAAACAGATCTCAATGATTTAACATTCGCGCCTTCTGCTATTTTTCCTGTCCATGAACCTCTTGCTAAACTCATCAAAAAAGGACAAGTGACAGGAATCGTCACGAATTACCTCAATGGACCTGTCGCAAAAGTCATTGAAGAGGGCTATCTCAAAAAGTTACTTGTCATGGATACCCATGGCGGAAGACCAAGAGCGATTGAATCGGGAGAACTACCCATTGATGTCGCTTTTATTGCTGCTCCTGCAGTCGATCCTTATGGAAATGCCAATGGTATTGAAGGGAAAGCAGCTTGTGGAACACTTGGTTATGCCTTTCCAGATCTATGGTATGCAAAGAAAAAAGTACTCATCACGGATCATCTCATTCCCACATTGAAAAAAATAGATCTTCAAGGAATCTATGTCGATGCTATTTTGGTGGTCGATTCGATTGGTGATCCCAAAGGAATTCAAAGTGGAACAACTAAACCGACGCGAGATCCTATACAACTAAAGATCGCCAAACAAACCGCACGTCTTATGGATGAACTGGGCATGATCAAAAACAACATGTCTTTTCAGACTGGTGCTGGTGGGACGAGTTTAGCCGTTGCAGAAAGTTTAAAAACCATCATGAAAGACCGTCACATTAAAGGGTCTTTTGCTTCAGGTGGTATCACCAATTTCCTTGTTGATATGCATGAACAAGGTTATTTTGACCATCTCTATGATGTGCAGTGTTTTGATTTAGAAGCGATTAAGTCATATGGAAGAAATCCCAATCATCACCTGATGGATGCCTCAACTTATGGAAATCCTTATGACCAACCCATGGTCAACAAACTTGATGTTGTGATTCTAGGGGCCACAGAAATTGATCTTGATTTCAATGTCAATGTCACCACCGATAGTCATGGTCATATCATGGGAGGCAGTGGTGGTCATAGCGATACCGCGGAAGGTGCGAAAGTAACGATCATCACGACCAATTTAACCAAATCACGTTTATCCATGGTCAAAGAACACGTCACCACCATTACCACACCTGGTGATTCCATCGATATCTTAGTGACAGAACGAGGGATTGCTATCAATCCTAAGCGACTTGATTTGATCGAAAGACTTAAACATTCAACACTTCCGATCACCACCATTGATTGTCTTTTCAATAAAGCATATCAGATGACTGGTATTCCAAAACCCATCGAGTTGGGATCAAAAATCATCGGAGTAGTTCGCTATCGTGATGGCTCCATCATCGATAGTTTATACCAATTAAAAGGAGATTAGTATGGCCTTTCGGTTTGTTCACGCAACCACATCCTATGAAAAAGAGATGGCTCTCCATCTTCTTTTATCGCGTGGCTTAATGATTGATGATCATGTGAGTGAAACCATCAACCTCTATCTTTATGATGAATGTGTTGGAACCATCTCTTATGACGAGAACGTCATTAAAATGATTGCCATAAAGGAATCTCATGAAAAAGAAAACCTCACGGGTGTTCTTCTTCAGTATGTGATGCGTCTGTTTGAATCTAGAGGCATCGGAAAGTATTTCCTATTTACACCCGTAGAAAATGAAGCGATTTTTCGTGAACTCAATTTAAAACTGGTTTCCAAAACCGATCGCATTGCCCTCTTTGAAAATGCATTTCACCCTATTGATCAAACACTTGAGAAACTTGCTTCCTCACTTCATTATCATGGGAACAGACGAGCTGGTATCGTCATGAACTGCAACCCTATCACCTTAGGTCATCTCTTTTTGATCGAAACCTGCGCCAAAGAAAATGATGATGTCATCATCTTTTTAGTCGAAACCAACCGGTCAGTATTTTCATTTGATGTTCGTTTTCGCTTGGTTAAAGATGCAACGAAACATCTACCAAACGTGCATGTAATTCCTTCGACATCCTATATTATCAGTCCAGCAACCTTTCCAACATACTTCTTAAAGGAAGTGTCTGAAGCGAGCGATCTATTTATCAAGCTTGATTTAACGATATTTAAAGAACACTTCTTTAAGGCTTTCCATCTTACTGCTCGGTATGTAGGGACAGAACCTATCGATCTAGCCACAGCACATTATAACGACCAGATGAAAATCATCTTTGGTCCATCACTTAAAATTATCGATCGTCTCACATTCAATCGTCATGTCATCTCTGCTTCAAAAGTAAGAGAACTCATGAAACAAAAAGCCTATGATGAAGTAAAAAAATGGGTTCCTGAGGTAACCTATCAGTTTTTAATCTCTGATGAAGGAAAGGCTCTTTTCTTATGATGGATCCCATACTCTTAGGACGTGAAGCTAGAGCCCATATGATCGATCTATGGCGAAAGGAAAATAACCAATTCGTCCTATCGATTCACGCGAACATTCCTGGTGATGATAAAAACATCCATGAATCGTACACACTCGTTCACTTTTTTGAATCGATCATGAATGAACATGCGCATATCATCCAATGTGAGCGATTTTTTAATGATGATGGTCCTTATACCTTATGTTATATCGAGGGTTCATCTGCTCTAGCATTAAAGCAAATACTCATCGATTTAGAGGAAAATCATCCTTTAGGAAGATTTATTGATTTGGACCTTTTTGATAAAGAACACCATTATTCAAGAACTACATTAAACATCGGTCCTCGTCGTTGTTATGTGTGTGATGATATTGCCTTTCATTGCATACGATCAAGAAAACATTCAAAAGATGAACTGCTTACATTTTTGAGGGATGAGGTTCAAACTTTTCTTTTAGAAGATATCCAACATCTTGCCAAAGATGCGATGATGAAAGAACTGAATTTAGAGGATAAGTTTGGCTTAATTACGCCATCTTCATCGGGTTCTCATGATGATATGGACTATCATCTCATGATGAAAGCTCAACAAGTAATTCTGCCTTATTTCCAAAAACTATTTCTCTTGGGTTACCAATCAGAAGCCCTCTATTCACTCTTTGATTCTGCAAGACATATCGGACTTGATGCAGAATATGCAATGTTAGAGGAAACCCAAGGGATCAATTGCTACAAGGGGTTAATCTTCGTCTTGGGTTGGCTTATGGTTTCCACGGGTTATGCACTAAGTCATCATCAAACCATCGATCATATTTTCACCAATGTCCATCACATGACGCATCCTCTCTTCGATGACTTCAATAAACCTCCTCAAACATTTGGTGAACATGCCTATCAAACCTATCAGATCACCGGTGCTCGTGGTGAAGCGTATCTTGGTTTTCCTTCGATACACCATGCCTTACATATCTTAGAGCATCATCCCCAAAATGATGCCACCTTACGCATGGTCCTAAAGACATTGATTCTAGCCACTGACGATACGGTGATGCTCAAACGCGCGGGTTCACTCGAAAACTACCAAAAAATTAAGAAAATGTTTATTGATCTCGATCCAACTGACATCAACCAAGTCAAAGAACTTACCACTTACATGATCAATAACAAACTCAGTTTTGGTGGAGCAGCTGATTTACTTATTGGAACACTGTTTTTACACAAAATCCACCATCAGTATCTATAATAAAACCCAACATTTGCTCGAATGTTGGGTTTTTTGTTGTTACAATTGTTCAGAAACTGATTTTCCTTGCATGTGAAGGACGAGATAATCAGGGCCTCCTGCTTTGGAATCTGTACCACTTAAGTTAAAACCACCAAAGGGTTGATAGCCAACGATCGCCCCAGTACACTTACGGTTGAAATAAAGATTACCCACGTGGAATTCACGACGGGCTTGCTCAAGGTGCATCCGGTTCTTGGATATAACAGCACCTGTTAGACCATATTCTGTATTATTCGCCACCTTAATGGCTTCATCAAAGTCTTTGACTTTCGTTACAGCAAGTACTGGACCAAAGATTTCTTCTTGCATCAAGGTTGAATACGGATCTAAATCAATGACGACGGTAGGGTCAATAAAGTAGCCTTTTGATCCATCTTTCGTACCACCAACGACAAGCTTACCTTCTTTTTTACCGATTTCTATATAAGAGGCAATCTTCTCGAAGGCTTTAATATCATTGACAGGACCCATAAAAACATCTGATTGACTAGGATCACCCACTTTAATTTGCTTGGTTAAATGAATAATTTTATCAACGACGACATCATAAACATCTTGATGAATAATCGCTCTTGAACATGCAGAACACTTTTGTCCTGAAAAGCCAAAGGCAGATTTAACAATCGATTCAGCCGCAAGATCTAAATCAGCTTCATTATCGACGATGATCGCATCTTTTCCACCCATTTCTGCAATGACACGTTTAAGCCAAATTTGACCTTTATGAACTTTCGCAGCTTTTTCATAAATTCCCATACCAACATCTTTACTGCCAGTAAAGGAGATGAATCGTGTTTTGGGATGATTGACAATATAATCACCAATTTCTGCACCACTACCAGGGATAAAACTGATGACACCATTTGGAAGACCTGCTTCTTCTAAAACTTCCATAAATTTATACGCGATGACTTGAGTCGTTGATGCAGGTTTCAATAACACTGTATTTCCTGTTACAATCGCTGCAGATGTCATCCCTGTTAATATCGCGAGTGGGAAATTCCATGGAGAAATGATGGCACCGACTCCGAGTGGAATATAGAAATAATGATTTCTCTCTAGATCTTTTCTTGATTGAATTTGATCATCAATACGGGTGATGATGAGCATTTGACGACCATAATATTCCAAGAAGTCAATGGCTTCTGCGACATCAGCATCCGCCTCTGGCCAAGGTTTCCCTGCTTCTTTGGTCATGAGAGCTGCAAATTCAAATTTGCGTCTTCTTAAAATATTGGCAGCTTTAAACAAAACGTCTGCTCTTACTTCCGGTAAAACATGTTTCCATGTTTCAAACGTCTTAAGGGCGACTTCCATCGCAAGATCCACTTCCTTAACAGAAGCTTGTGCGATGGTCCCAATGACTTCTTTGTAGTTAGCTGGATTGAGTGAAGTCATCTGTTTTGATGTATGAATACGTGTTCCATTGATGATCAGATCATAATGTTGACCGAGATAGCTTTGGACTTTCTTGAGACCCTCTTCATACTTGCTTTTGATGATTGGATTAGTAAAGTCTGAGAGTGCCTCTGTTTGGTAAGGGTAAATAGCCATGGTAAAACTCCTTTCTTAAACCACTGATTTTTCTTGAGTCATCGCCTCTTGATTGACGAATCTTCGAATATTTAATGCATCCATTGGCATGGATGTTGTTTCTTTCATGATCATTTCGGAAAGTAGGAGTCCTGTCATAGGTGCGAGCATAAAGCCGTGACCACTGAATCCACACGCCATATAAAAACCTTCGAGCTCAGGGGTATCGGAGATGATGGGTTGTCTATCCGGTGACATATTATAAGATCCACCCCACTGACGGACGACTCTAAGTTCGCCTACTTTGGGCAAGATGTGACATACCGTTTTTGCCATGTCATCTAAAAACTGCCAAGATGATGAAATATCGTGATCACGGGTCGCTTTCGGATTCGATCTTCCCATCAAAAATGCACCATGAGGAACTTGTTGACAATAGATGTTCTTAGAAAATGACATAACCATGGGTCCTTGCATCTTCTCCACAGGCTCTGTTGCTAATATCTCATGATTTTCTGAATATACTGGAATATGAACACCTGCGAGATCGCCCACTTCTTTAGCAAAACCACCCGCTGCATTCACCACCATGGAGGTCTCATATTCGGCTTTGTTTGTTTTGACTTTCACAATCTTGTTTCCTTCTTTTTCGATCGCTATGGCTTCTTCAAAAAACGAAAAAGTGACGCCTAATTGTTTGGCTGCAAGCATGAAAGCTTCAGTCATCTTAAAGGGATTTAGATGACCATCTGTTTTGCAAAAGGTTGCACTTAGGAAAGCATCAGGATTCAAGTGAGGAACAATCTCCATCGCTTCTTTTTTATTTAATTGAACCGATGGGATGCCCAAACGATTTTGAAGTGCTACATTCTTCGTAAATTGATCATGTTCTTCTTGGGAGGTTGCAAGAATCAAGTACCCTTCTTGTTTGAATTCTAGATTCCCTGGATAATTTAGTGTTTCTTTTGCGGTTTCAAAAAATTCAATCGAGCGTTTAGCCAGTAAACAGTTCATTTCGGTTGCCCATTGTTGTCTAACTCCAGCACCGCAACGACCTGTTGCCCCACTCGTGAAATAACTCTTATCGATGACATGAATATCCTTCATGCCTTTTTTTGCAAGATGATAGGCAATCGATACTCCACTGATCCCAGCACCGATGATGAGACAGTTAATCTTCATGATCCGTATCCTCCGCAATCTTCTTGAGTTCGACACCCATGGCAAGGGGTCTTACCTTATGAATCGCGACTTCTTCTAAAGGTTTATTCAAGAATTTCGCGATTTCTCGTTGAATAAGGTGACCACATGTGGTTGCTTGACAAGGACCCATTCCCACTCTAAGTAGTCTTTTTAAGTCTTCAAAATTGGTATGACCCTGTTCGAGAAGCTGATGGATCTGTTCTAAGTTGACATCTTCACAACGACAGATGATGATATCTTTTTTATTCATAATCTCACCCGTATTGTGACAAATTCATGGAGATACTCTACAGGAACACTGCATGTAATCAGTGCGGTGTGATCATTTTTTGTTTGTAACTGCACAGCGTCAATTTTAGCATCACAAATGGTTTCACCAGATCGATTCACACCATCCCAAATCTCACCTTTATTGGGCATAGGTGAAAACTCATAAGGAATTTTAAAGACTGCTTGATCGCCCTTAATCTGGGCAACTACAATCGCTAGACCTGGACATGAAGTGACACATAGTCCACATCCAGTGCATTTATCAACTACAAGTTGAGGTTGGGTATTGATATTTTCACCGATGATAATCGCATCAAAGGGACATGAGGTTTGACACGGATTACAGGGGATATCTTCGTAACATTCCAAGATGGCTTTAGGTCTGATCAGTGCTTTTGATTCTGGAAAACGAGAAAGCACGAGATCTGGGGTTGGAATTCCTGTTCTATTCAGCATGGTTTTCACCTTTTCTTAGCTTTTCAAGTCCCACTTTGGTCTTGATACCAAAGGGACCATTTCTAAGCATATCGAGTTCATGTTCATAATGTTCTTTCATTTTTTGATGTTCTGGATGTGGTTTTCCCAAACGATCTGCGACATAAAGACCTGTTAAATACCCCTCCATCATGGCTGAGCTTGCTTCTTCGATACCCACAGCATCACCGCAAGAATAAATGCCTTTCGCTGAGGTTTCATGATGGTCATCAATCACAGGAACAAACCCACCGAGTTCACTCACAAACTTTGTTTTTGCTCCAACCATTGATAATAGTTGATGCATGGGTGATAATCCGACGGAAATGCATAGCGCATCTACAGTCTCAATCCGTTCTGATCCAGGAATAGGTTGCCATCCATCATCAAGGTTTACGAGTTCAACGGCTTCAATATGGTCTTTTCCTATCGCTTTTTGAACGGTTGTTTGGGTATAGATAGGGACACCTAAACGTCTTATTTTTGATGCATGGACTTTGTAGCCCCCAATCGTTTTTGCAGCTTCGATAATCGCTTTGACTTTGACACCTGCCTGCAAAAGTTGGTAACTAACGATTAATCCAATGTTTCCACTGCCTACCATGATGATTTCTTTACCTGGTAGAACGCCATAAAGATTCATCAGTGTTTGGACTGCACCAGCACCATAGACACCAGGAAGATCATTGTTTTCAAAGGCTAAGAATTTTTCAGAAGCACCTGTTGCTACAATAATCGCATCAGCATAAAAGCGATGATATTTGTCTTCATGAAGGACGGTAACGACCTTATCTGGATAAAGACCAACCACGGTCGCTTCATGTAAAATCGTTAAATTAGGAAACTGGTCCACATGAGTAATCAATTTTTGAGCAATATCATACCCTCTAGTTTTGGCATATTGGGCTTTAGAACCAAAGAACTTATGGGTTTGCTTGACAAGTTGTCCACCAAGATTGGGACTGCGGTCAATCAATAAAACATCAAGTCCTGCTTCAAGTGCCATATGAGCAGCACATAAGCCTGATGGTCCACCACCAATAATGATCAATTCATACTGTTTCATCGGTAGACCCCCTTATCCATTTGTCGTTCAACATGCATGCCTGCTTCCAGTTTCGTGATGCACGTACGTACATTGGGCACACCATTGACAATCATGTTGCATGATGCACAATGACCAATGGCACAATAAAAACCACGAGGTCTGTGGTTTTTAATACTATAGCTTAATGTCATGATACCAAGATCATGTAGTGCAGAAGCAATCGTATCTCCTTCATAACCAATCACTTCTTTTCCTTCAAAGAAAAAAGGAATTTCCTTTTGGGGTTTAAACTCTAAAATGGGATGGGTCTTGACGCGCATATCGATACCTGTCTTTTCATCTGTCTTATCTATCTTCTATTCTATCACATTTAAATGTGATAAAAAAGAGCCCTTGATAAAACGCTTACATTTCTTCATAAAAAAGAAAAGGGATATATCCCTTTGTCTTACAGGTAATCCTTTAATTGAATAAGTTTGGAAAGGTGAATATCAGCATCCACTAATTCTTCTTTGGGTCCGTAGCCATAGTCACACGCAAATGTTAAGCATCCGTTCATTTTTCCAGTCTCAATATCAATGATGCGGTCTCCGACCATCGCCATCGCTTGAGGGAGTTGTTCTTTGATTTTGGTAAGGATTTGTTGTTTTGGCAAATAGTCATGCATTTCAGAACACTCGAAGCGATCAAAGAATCTTCCTAAATCAAAATGATCTTTCATGAGTTCCATGTAGTAAGTTTTTGAATTGGATAAGTAAACGAGGTAGTAACCTTTTTCTTTAAGATACGTTAATGTTTCTACTACATCAGAGTAGAGTCGCCCTTGGTTTTGTTCGATCAAAGATTGCATCGTTTGTGAGATCATGGCACTTGCTTTAGCAATGATGTTTGGATCAAGCGATGGTTTGAATGTGCTCCACATCGCAGTTGGGCTCATACCAATAAAACGTTTAATGTCTTCAACATTCCATTCCCTTTTAGGAAGATATCCATCGTGGACAAGAAAATCAATGGCTTTACGAAATGCTGGTTCATAAATGTGGATGGTATCGTGAAGCGTTCCATCCCAATCAAAAAGGACAGTCTTTATCGCTTTTTTACCCATTATTCATCCTTAAACTTCAGCAAGTGACCCATTTTGTCTTTCTTTGTCCGCATATAATACTCATTACGTTCATTATGATTAAGTTGGATGGGTTCACGTGACGTGATTTCAATCCCATGTCCTGTCAAACCTTTGAGTTTTAAGGGATTATTGGTCATGAGTTTCACTTTGGTTACGCCTAAATCCGAAAGAATTTGAGCACCAATCCCATAATCTCTTAAATCTTCATCAAAGCCTAAAGCAAGATTCGCTTCCACAGTATCCATGCCTTGATCTTGAAGATTGTATGCTCTAATTTTATTGATTAAACCGATTCCACGACCTTCTTGTCGCATGTAGAGAAGGACACCTTTACCTGCTTTTTCAATTTTATCGAGCGCTGCATTTAACTGTTCACCACAATCGCACTTTAGTGAACCAAATGCATCCCCCGTCAAACATTCAGAATGAACACGTACGAGCACCTCATCACCAGGTTTTATATCACCTTTCACTAAGGCAACATGATGTTCACCATTGAGTGCATTTTCAAAGCCTACCATACGGAAATCCCCATGGGATGTTGGAAGATTCGCTTCAGCAGCACGCTTAATGAGTGATGAATCTTTACGACGATACTCAATGAGTGATGCAATGCTAATGATTACATGGCCATGGTTTACTGCAAGATCATAAAGTTCTTCAATACTGTATAGTTTTCCGTTATCATGAATCATTTCAAATGTCACACCGAGTGGATATACACCTGCAAGTTCGGCAAGATCGAGCGTCGCTTCAGGATGTCCTGCTCGTTTGAGAACGCCACCTAATCGACCGATGACTGTATTGATGGTCCCAGGTTGAACAAAATCTTCTTCAGATGTACTGGATTGAATTAACCCTTTCAGTGTATCAAGAATTAATGTATCTCCTTTAACATGACTGGCTAATGAGACTGATGGACGAACAAAATTCTTCGATAATAAAGACTTTTCATAACTTGCTACTAAGCCTTTTTCAGCAAAGAAAGCTTTATTCGCGACGACAGAAATAGCGCCTTTTGTCATGGATCTAATTTGATGAAAGAGTGTTGAACTCATTTTTTCTACGGGAAAAACTATTTCTCCCACGTTATCCTGATCGTCATTATCGATCACAATCACACATTTTCCTAGTCTAAATGCCTCAACCGCTTGTTCTACTGTATTTAATTTCATTGTTATTCTCCTTGTTTAAAATATCCTTCAATCATGACATCATCACCAAAGTGATGGACATGGATGTTTTCTAACCTAAATGCATCATTCATTTTCTCTACACCATCGCCACCTACTGGTGTCAAAGCTTCTTTACCACCAATCATTTTAGGTGCGATAAAGACATACGCTTTATTTACAATGTTTGCTTCTAGTGCTTTTGCATGAAGGAATGAGCCCCCTTCAATTAGCAAACTATCGACTTTTCTTTCACCGATGACACCCATCAAATCATGCATATTTAAGGGCATGGGCATCAGAATAAACTCGACTCCTTTTTCCTTGAATGGATCAAGTCTTTTTTCATCAATCAATTCATCAACAACAAACCATGAAGGTTGTTGTTTTGCAGATTGAACGATATAGCGATCAATAGGGACAATGAGATCAGGATCAATGACGATCCGAATCGGATTGCGCGATTCTTTCTGTTGGCGTCTTGTATCCAAATGGGGATCATCAAGGATAACTGTATTGGCTCCAACCATAATCGCCATATATTCATGTCTAAGTTCGTGAACATATGCTCTTGAGTCTTCATTAGTGATCCATTTGGAATCTTTCATGCGTGTTGCCATTTTTCCGTCCAAAGTCATCGCATATTTCATCGCAACAAATGGATGTTTGGTTTTAATATAATGCAAGAATATTTCGTTTTGCTTTTTTGAAACATCTTCTAAAATGCCAGACTCAACGTCAATACCAGCATCCTTTAACAGTTTTACACCACGTCCATTGACGAGTGGGTTTGGATCAAGCTGACTAATATAAACTTTTTTTATTTTCTTCTCAATGATCTTTAGTGCGCAAGGGGGAGTCTTTCCGTAATGGGAACAAGGTTCTAAGGTCACATACATCTCTGCCCCTTCAACGTCTTCAGTGGCATGATGAAATGCATTGACTTCTGCATGCGCATGGCCAAAGCATTCATGGTAACCTTCACCGATGATTTTCCCATCTTTGACGATCACTGCACCGACAAGAGGATTCGGATTGACTTTACCTTTACCAAGTTCAGCGAGTTCAATCGCACGCTTCATATAGTCAAATTTAGTTTCATTATTCATGGTGATCGATGACCTCGCATGATGACTCTCTAAAATCAAGTTTCTTTAGTATTCGGTAAAGATCTTTTGCATCCTCTTCAGGTAAATCCACACATCGATAAAGATCAAAGGGAACATGGCTGGCTTCATCAGAGAGCTTTTTACCTTCTTCTGTTAAGTCAATCCACACTTTTCGTTCATCCTCATGATCTCTATGTCTGGTGATTCTCCCATCTTTTTCTAACTTTTTTAGAAGAGGAGTGAGTGTTCCAGAGTCTAATGCTAGTCTTTCTCCTAATTCAGACACACTTTGGTGATTCTTTTCCCATAAGGCAATCATCGTCACGTATTGTGTATAGGTAAGATTGAGAGGATCGAGTAGATTTTTATATAATTTCGTCACATGTCTGCTGCTGGCATAAAGAAGAAAACATAATTGATCATCTAAGCGCCAGTTCATCTTAGAGAACCTCTTTAATGTATTGACCGATATCTTCAGGTAAGAAGCCTGGACCAAAGCGCTTCACGACATTTCCTTCACGATCGACTAAAAACTTCGTGAAATTCCACTTAATCGCAGTGCTGGGAAATAATTTCTTTAAGAATCCTTTGCCTGCTTTTTCATTATAATCTTTAGGTTGTTGTTTTTTGAGATAGACATATAAGGGATTGGCATTTTTTCCATTCACTTCGATCTTCGCAAAAGTCTCAAAGGTTGTTCCATAATTGATTTGGCAAAAACTCTTTAATTCTTCATTGGATCCAGGAGCTTGATGTAAAAATTGGTTACAAGGAAAATCAAGAACTTCAAAACCTTGATCTTTATAGGTTTGATAAAGTTTCTCAATTCCTTCATACTGAGGGGTGAGTCCACATTTGGTTGCACTGTTGATAACAAGAAGTACTTTTCCTTTGTACTGTTTTAGTGAGACTTCTTTTTCTTGCGTGTTTTGAACATTAAAATCATAGATTGACATTTTTGATTACCATACTTTCCATATTATTTTATTCAATTAGATTGTATCAAATATATTTGTATAAAACGAATACTTTGCTTATGAAAATATACTTTAATTTTTTTTATGCGTCTTGATCAGATAAAACAGTGTAGAAACTAATCCTAGTGTCATGAGTGAGGATGTGATCACCCATCCAAGATATGGTGTAGGATCATTTATATCAGGGGCTTCTCCTAATTGGAAGCTTGCAGTGATATTTAAAGAATCATAAGGAGGAATATAAATGGTGGATTCACGCGATAGTAACATATCTTCAAGATACCATCCTTCAAAATAATAACCTTCTTTAGCCTCTGCAGTTATGGTGAGTGGTATACCTTCATAAGCATCAAACGATGCCATGCCATCAGAATCCACACGATTCCCCATACGGATCGTTCCTTGTTCTTGATTATACATCACATTGATTTCATGTGTTTGATCAAGTTCAAGCCAACTTTCCATATAAGTTTGTAAATAGTTAGGGCGTTCAAGTGCAAAATCTACCATTCGCTCACTGTAGAATTTCCATGTATCGATCGAGGTTGGATAACCGAATCGTGCAATGTGGGTAGACATTTCAGGTTCATATAAATCGATCATTTCTTCTACCATTGAAGATGTGCGTTGTTCATCATAAATAGACAATAACAGTTCATTGAGACGATAGATAAAGGCAGCTCTAAATTGATCATTTTCAAGAAGTTCAACAAAAAGCTTACCAGTCTTCCATGAGTCACCCGTCATCCTCTCAAAGGGATTTTGATCCGCTTGTGTAGTTCCCCATGATGCACCAAAAGAGGCATCGAGATCTTGGATCATCCAACGCCAGCGTCCATCATGGCCATATGGTGCATCCGGATGAAATCCTCCTGATTTTCGCCAATATGATATATTGTTTTGTGGCCAATCGACATTACCAAAATAAAGTTCAGCGATCATATAATCGATATAATTGTCCATATCCATCCACGTTGCCATTTTTTCATAGTTTTTTTGGATAGATAAATCCTTTGTACTCGCATAGGTATACATACGCTGATAGTGTGCTTGATCAATCACACTACCTTCGTCGATAAATGCATGACCTGTGAGTATCGTGACATCGTTTGGGTCTAATTGATAATGGGTTGATAAATAGTACTGATCTAACCGATCACGAATATTGCGAATACCAAAATACTCGCCATTCATAAATAAGATAATAGGTGTGCTATATTGAATATCTAGGGTAAGAGGTTTTAATATACTTTGAGCAACCGCATCACCCATAAATGTATATTGATAGGTCTGTCCTCCATTACGTAAGATAATCCGCTTGTATTCGTTCACATCCTTATCACTAAAAAACGGATAGTAGAACATATCATTATCATCATATCGATCATCTGCGTAAAGACGATAACTTTTAATTGTGTATTTTCTTGATAGACCACCATGAAGTCTTAAACCTGCATGTTGAGCAATCGTGCGAATACCTTCTGTTGTGAAATATTCAACGTAGACTGGTTTTTCCCACAAATCACCACTTTGAAAGTAGTTACCTGTGCGATTTTGTCCAGCATGGGTCAATGAACTTACATTATCACCAATAGGATTTTGGATGCCTTTTCCATCGATATTTTGATCATAATGAATGCCAGGGATATTAATCCCTGTTTCGTAATCGTAAAGATGATTGATATCTGTTGAAAGACTGATGATTGGAAAAGCGTAAAGATCTTGCATCAAAGGATGTACAAAGTATGTTTGTGTGATGATTTCACTTTTTTCACCGGTGAGATCATCGATGGCAATCGCTTTGACAACCGTGGCTTTGAATATATCCTCTTTAGGTGACATCCAATAAAGTGATGTGGTTCGTATCATGGAGATTGGATATGAAGGATCAGGAATATTTTCTTGACTATCTGGTGTAATATTCACTTCTTCCCCTGTTGCTTCAATCCATGACTCTTCAACCCATATAGGTGTCGTATAGGATGTACTGAGTTCGTTCGGATCTGAGGAATCAAGCGTGTAGTAAATGGTTGTCCCTTCTTTTGAGGTAAGTATTAAAGAAAAGCCTTCATCATAAAAACCTGCAGGATGAGAAAATGTAAGTCCAAAAGAAGCCGGATTAATAAAGGCTTGAGATTGGACGGTTAAAAATGTCATCGTTAGTAACAAACTAAGCAGGAAAACTGTCAATTTTTTCATGTTTTACACCACGTCTATACACTTATTGTATCATGAGAAATGTGTGTTTCAGGCAAACAAAAAAGGCCTTTATTTAATTCAACAAAGGCCTTTAACTGATTCTAAATTTTAATCTTCCTCAGATTCATCGATGATATCGTCATCCTCTTCATTATCTTCATCTTCTTCATCCTCTTCATCCTCTTCATCAATTTCGTCTTCTTCATCTTCTTCATCTTCATCTTTATCATCTTTGTCAGTTCGAACTTCACGATCCGATTCATACTCATATTCTTCGTTCTCATCATCTTTAACCAATATTGAGTAGGATGTTGTATTCGTTATTTCATCTAAAATGACTCGGATTCTCATTTCAGCCTGATGTGTCAGTTGATTGACCAAATCGTTAACTTCGTATTCAGCTTTAATTGTAGGTGAATCTTCATCGAGCTCATATTTAAATTCATACGTAGAAATTTCTGTGATCGAGTCGATTTCGATGTCAATTTTAATTTCATTTTCCTCATCATATTCAATTTTGATGATTGAGGATGAGACAAGGGATCCGTTATTGACACGATTAACTTCATACAATGATTCGTCATTTTCTACTTTATATATCGATTCAATGTAGTTTAAATCATCGAGAAAGCCTTTCACCTTCAAAATTGATTCATCATCTTCAATCGTTTTTTCACCATACATCTGATAGGTCGTCCCATGTAACACCATAATCCCTCGAATAACAAAGGTTTCTTCATCATCATTCTTTTGATATTGTTCAACATTATAATAAAACGTATGGGTAATCGAATTACCTAATAAATCATAGGTCGTAATCAAAAGCTTCGTTTCATAATCTTCTAAATCTGAAGGTATGATAGTTGATGTGATTCCTTGGTCTTGTGAGAGTAGATTTTCAATCATTCCTAAATAAGGTTCGACTCGATCAATCGGTGATAAATCCACAGCAAGCAAGCGGAAACTTGGTACACTAAGCTGTTGATCGAAAGCTGGAATTAACGATGCAGTTGAAACAAAAGAAACAGATAACACTTCTTGTTGGTCATAGAAAAGTGCTTCACCTGTAGGGATCTCAGGATTTATTGGATTGCTTAGTAAAGCGAATAAACCTAAAGAAAGAACAATTATCAATGAGAATCCTAAAGAAAGCTTCATGGGTGAAAACCAAACTCGTGAAGGATGTGTGATCGGTTCTTCAGCACGAAGGACATCCACTTTTGCCCAATCGATGAAAGGAGCATGGTCAGGGGTGTGTGCATTCATTGTTGATTTAATTAGCATCTTGATTTCTTTCTTTTTCATGACACATCACCTCCGAATTCTTTTAACTTTTTTAGTGCTTTTTGATAGACCCATAAAACTGTACCTAAAGGTTTATCCATAATTTTAGCGATTTCTTGATGGGTACGTTCATCGACAACTTTGAGTAGAACAATCATTCGTTCATCGTCCTCTAAGAGGTCCATCATCTGCTCAAATCGATCACTTTCATCAGGAATATCGTGATATGTCGAAGATAAGTGTTGGATATGCTCATCGTCAATCCGTGAAACTTTTTTCTCTTTTCGATAATGATCGATAGCGTGGTTCTTTGCAATTTGCATCAACCAATTAAAGAAATTCGTTCCAATTTTATACTGATCTATTTTCACAAGCATCTTCATATAAATATCTTGCATTAAATCTTGTGTCAACTCATGACTTTGAGTCACCGAAAAAACGATCGAATAGACACCGCGTTTTGTCTCATCATAAATCTTTTCAAATGTGGGATTATCATGGGCTTTTAAACGTTTAATTGCCTGGTGATCAAGTCTCATGAGTCATGTCCTCTGTAATGAGTTTGAGGGGTCAAGGTATGCCTTGCCCCCAAATTCATTATACAGGTTTCTTTATGTGATTTCTAAAGATTAGTCTTCTTCGGTTTCTACGTTGTCTTCGGATTCTTCTTCGTTTTCGTCTTCTTCGTCTTCAAATTCATCGTCATCGTCATCTTCTCTATCTTCAAGATCACGATCATATTCTCTTTCATATTCATTGTCATCATCAGATTTAACTGAGATAACATAGGATGTTTCACCCGTCAACTCATCGACAACGACGTTCACTTTTGCTTCACCACTCGTAGTGATGCCATTGATTGTTGAAGTAAACTCAATCTTTAATTGTGTCTGTCCATCTTCTTCTTCAAGTTTAAATACATACTCCCCAGAATCGGAACCACTGACATATTCTAGTTTAATCTTTAACTCATCATCTTCATTTTCAATTTTGATATTGCTTTCATTGATGACAATGCCGTTGGTGACCACTTGGAATTCGAACTTAATTTCTTCAGATTCTACTTCATATTTAGATTCAACATAGTTGAGTTCATCAACATAAGACTTAAATTTGAGCTCTGATTCTTCACCTTCGACTTCGTACTCACCCACGATTTGATAGGTGATATCTCCATAGATCATGATGCCTTCAATGCGATATTCTTGTTCAGTATCCTCTGTTTCATCCACTTCATCTGTTTCATCAACGTTATCATCAACTACCATGATGGTGTTGTAATACATGACATAAGTCACTTGATTGCCAAGGATATCTGTGACAGTAAAGACTTGCTTGGTTTCATATTCTGGTAAATCTGATACTTCTGTAACCACTGTTAACCCATTATTTTGTGTTAATAGCTGTTCAAACAATTCTAAGTAAGGCTGAATTTGATCAATCGTTACATCAACTTCTGTGGAAAGCACGGATGTTCCAGAAGCATCCATCGACTGGGTTGTAGCTGGTTGGATATTCGACAAGAGTTCTGCTGTCGATAGTGCTTGAAAAGACATGACGTCTTTATCGGATGTGAGGGCAAAACCAACCTCGCCATTTAAACCAGTACATGCAGCAAGGGTTGCTACCAAGATAAGTGAGAATAATCCTATCACTAATTTTTTCATTTTTTTCTTCCTTTCTATTTTTATTTCACCCTATAAACGATTGAGTCTTAGATTTTATTGGAGAAAAATAAAAAAAAGCGAAAATCAACTGATTTCCGCCCCTGGTTTGATCTGAGAACGATAAATATTGGCATAAACACCGTTTTTCGCTAATAAGTCTTTATGTTTTCCTTCTTCAACTTTCATCCCGTTTTCTAAAACAACAATCTTATCCGCATTTTTTATGGTGGATAAGCGATGTGCTATCACGACCATCGTTCGTCCTTGTCTGACTTTTTCTAAGGCTTCTTGTAACATTGTTTCTGTTTCCGTGTCGATATTCGCGGTTGCTTCATCCATAACTAAGATCGCTGGATCATGGACGACAGCTCTTGCAAATGAAATAATCTGTTTCTCACCTACGGACAAGTTACCACCTGCGCGTGTGATCATCGTGTGAATTCCTTTTTCGAGTTTATCAAGCAAACGACCCCCACCAATGCTTCTTAGGATGCGTTCAATGTCTTCATCGGAGACGTTTTGTCCAAATCGAATATTATCAGCAATCGTCCCCTTGAACATTGCAGGGTCCTGTAAAACGATCCCTACATGTTGGCGATAACTGCGTTTTGTGTGAGTTGAGATGTCGATACCATCAATCGTTATCTGCCCCATGTCATAAGGTTTAAGATCATAAAAACGCATAAGTAAACTCATGAGTGAACTCTTTCCTGAACCTGTATGACCTACTAAACCGACGAGTTGGCCTGGTTTAATCTCTAAATTAATGCCTTTAAGAACAGGTGTTCCCTCACTATAGGAAAACCAGAGATGATCGAAAACAATATGTCCTTTGAATCGTGGGATAGCTTCATATGATCCATCTTCTTGATCCCCATCAATAATCTTAAAGATACGTTCTGTCCGTACCATTGAATGCTGAAGATTTCCAATTTCTCTGAATAAAGTCCCGACGGGTTCGATCAATCGCGATAAATAATCATTATAGGCATAGATGATCCCAGCCGTCACCACAAATCCAGCCACATTTAAGTATCCTTGCCCAAAATAAAGCACGATGACTGCGGTGACTAAGGATCCAATTAATCGAATCATGTTCCATCCGATGGATAGGTGTAAGATATTCTCAGATATCTTTTCTTTCATAAAATCTGAGGATAATTGATTGAACCGATCTTCAGTCTGCTTTCTAAAGTTAAAGATCTGCAAGATATTAATCCCATTAATAATTTCATTGAGTTGAGCTGTGATCATCGATGCCATTTCGTTTACTTTAACGGCGATTTTGTTCAGTTTCTTCGTGAAATAGCGCAACCAAACATAGACCACAGGGAAGATTATGAACGTCAATAATGCGAGTCTCGCATCTAAATAAAACATACCTATATAAGCAAAAATAACAGAAAGTGATGCGTTAACGAGCAAGTTCATGATTGTTGAGAAAAGGTTCATCATGCCCCCAACGTCACTGATGACTCGGTTTGCGATTTTTCCTGCAGGTTCTGATTCAAAATAGGTCATCGGCATCTTCTGCAACGATCTTACCGCATCTTTTCTTGCGTCACGAACAATATTAACGTTGATCATCGAGGTTGAAATACGTTGAATGTAGGTAAATATGATCTGTAAGAAAAATCTTAGGGTCAGTAAAAGAATAAGTATGGTAAGTGGTTGAACAAAAGGTTGATAGAAATTTAGAACATCTTCACGGTTAAGTTGAATGACCGAATATGTGAAAATCTCACCACTTTGTATCGTCACTGTGAGTGTCGTACCGCTTAAGTCTTTATTGCCCATAGGAACAAAGTCATACGCAGCATAATACTTTCCTTCGTAGATGATAATCGATAAAACATCATCTGATGTTACATCTTGTGTGTAGTATTTGCCTTCAAAAAAGATACTACTTGCTTCATCTGTCGTTTCATACCAAGGTCTTTCGATACCCACCAAGTAGTCATCAAGAATCGATTTAACAATTAGCGGTGCTAAAAGACCCAAACCTTGAACAATCAGCATGGCAGTGAGTGTGATGAATAATAGTTTCTTGTATTTGGCGATATAACGCCAAACTTTCTTCATTGTCTTAAACATCGTCTTACCTACTCATAGTCATTTGCTGGATGTATTGCATCTTATACCAGCCTTCTTGGCGGAGCAACTCTTGATGCGTGCCTTTTTGTGTGATACGTCCATTTTCTAGAACATAAATCATATCTGCATCTCTGACCGCAGAAAAACGATGGGCAACAATAATGTTAGTTTTCCCTTTTCTAAAGTCTTTTAAATGTTCGATAATGGTATCTTCTGTTTTCGCGTCAACCGCGGATAACGAGTCGTCTAAAATTAGAATTTGCGGATCTTTAATCAGAGCACGGGCGATGGATAAACGCTGTTTTTGACCACCTGAAAGTGTAGCTCCAGCTTCGCCTACCATCGTTTGAAGATCGTTTTGTAGATAGACTAAGTCTTTCTCAAAATCTGCAATCTTTACCGCACGGTCAAAGGCTTGATGACTCGCTTTGGGGTCACCAATTAAGATATTGTCTTCTACAGAGCGTCGAAAGAGCATATGCGACTGAGGAACATAACCCACTAGATTACGAATATCTTCAATTTTATACGTTTCAATGGGGAGTCCATCAACATAGACTTGTCCGTTAGTGACGTTAAACTCGCGTAACAACTGTCTAATCAATGTCGATTTTCCTGCACCTGTCGGTCCTACAATCCCGATCGTTTGTCCATGATGAATCGTAAATGTAATCTGTTTAATGACAGGTTGTTTATCAAAGGGATACTTAAAGGTGACGTCCTTAAATTCGATAGATTGAAACGTACCAATGGGTTTTGAATCAATCTCATCATGAACGATCGGTTGTTGTTGCATGATTTCATCCAATCGGTCGACAGAAATCGTAGCATTATTGATTTGAGCAAAGATATTAGAAATCGAAATGATAGGACCATAGAGCATACCAATGTATGAAACAAAGGTAATTAGTCCACCTAAAGTCATCTGTTGTTGCATTATATAAAAGATACCAAACGCAAAGGCGAGAATATATGCAATCCCATAGACCACTTCAAAGAGTGGGTTAAACCAGTTTTCAAATTTGACGATATAACGCCATGATTCAATGTCATTATTGATGGCTTGATATTGTTTTTCCAAATCGTTATCTTCTTGGACATACGCACGAATCGCTTTTTGTCCTTCCACAGATTCTAATACTTTTTCTGTCATATCGGCATATATTTCACGATGACGTTTAATATATTTACGTTTTTGATTACGGATCATATTTAAAACCGTTAATGCAATCGGCATAATCGATACAGAGATTAAAGTGAGTTGCCAACTTATGGTCAATGACATGACGGTAATCGCAAATATAATGACACCAACGTTAAAAATAATTCCTTCAAGCATCGATGATGCTGCCTGAGTAATGGCATCCAAATCTGCGGTGACTCTCGCGATTAAGTCCCCTTTATCATACTTTTCATAAAACTGAGAATCCATATCGAAAAGATGAGATAAATACCGTTTACGCATTTGAAAGGTCAGTGTTTGTGCGGTTTTTTGCGAGAGATGGTTATAGATGAAACTTAAGAAATATCTTGCAATCGGAAGTAATGCTAACCCAATCACTAGTAATAGGAGTGTATGTCTGTTGAGTCCTCCTGAAACAATCGTATCGATTGATAAACCGAGGACATACGCGGGTGCTAAAGAGATGAGTGATATCGCAATTAATAACAAAAATAAGACGACATACGTCTTCCAATTTTCCTTAACAAACCAGCCAATTTTTGAAAAAATGTGTTTCACATGTCCACCCTATTTCTTGTTGTCCAAACACTATTATACATACATTTTTTTAAGATTGAAGTATTCTTCATTAGAAAATGCTTACATCTTTATTAAGATAAAAATCATCGTCCCTCGTCGAGGTCGATGATTCGATGAGATGCAGCTTTGATGAGTCGATTCATGATGGCTTGTCCTAAATCTTTGTCATTAAGTGTAGGGATATAGATGATGTTGACATGATGTTGATCCATGGTTCGTAAAGCTTCAAAGATGTTAGTTGCCATTTCGTTTGGGTCATGCATCGAGCCAATAGAAATGAGATGTTTCCCCTTAAGATTAAGGAGATATTCATGAGGGGCGATAATCCCAATCTCATGATTTTGTTTTAATGACTGCTCGAAAAAGTGAACCACTTGGTGAAATTCACCACGCACTAAACTCAATTCCCCATGAGGTGCATAATGACGATATTTCATCCCAGGTGATTTGGGTACATCGGTGATCGCATCTTCGGTCGCATCGATAATCGAGAGGTTTAGTACATGCTCAATCATGGTTTTCGTAATAGCTCCTGGTCTTAAAAGGACAGGGATTGGTGTGGTGATGTCAAGGACGGTGGATTCAAGACCGATGGTTACTTTCCCACCATCGATTAATAGATCAACTTTATCTTTAAAATCTTCAAGCACATGGGTAAAAAGTGTTGCTGAAGGACGACCACTGATGTTTGCTGAAGGTGCACAAAGCGGAACACCAGCCGCTTCAATGACATGTTTCGCAATGATTGAGGAAGGTATTCTGATCCCTACGGTTTCTAAACCTCCGGTTGCAAGATAAGAAATCGATGACTTCTTTTTAAAAACGAGTGTTAATGGACCTGGCCAAAAATGGTCCATTAAAGGATGGGCAAGAGCAGGAATTTCACTCACGCACTGTACTAAATCATCTTTGGATGCTAGATGAACAATGAGTGGATTATCAGAAGGTCTGCCCTTGGCAAGAAAGATTTTTTTAATCGCATCATCGTTAGTCGCATCCGCACCAATGCCATAGACTGTTTCCGTAGGAAACACACAAAGACCACCTTTTTTGATGGTAGAGGAAATGAGCTCTTGGTTTTCTTTTAAATTTAAATCGGATGCATGGATAATGACCATAGTAACCTCTATCTAATTTTGGATAATGATGAATCAAAGATTGCGTAAATGTCTGGATAAAGTTTTTGTAAGTTCACAGGTCTTAATGCGCTATTTAACCATGCGACTTCAGTATAACCTTGATGAATGAGTTCATGATTTGAATTGTAGATATCATAGGTAAACTTCATTCTTACTTTTGAAAGCTCGGTGATGTTGGTTTTTAATTGGTAAACTTCACCAAAGTGTGCTGACTTAATAAACTGGCTATGCACCGATAGAATGGCGAGTCTTAATCCCTTTTCTTCGATCTTATGAAATGGTAAACCAAGGACATCACAAAATTCAACGCGGCCTATTTCATACCAAATAGGGTAGACAGAATGATGAATAATCCCCATTTGATCGGTTTCCTGATAGCGCGGGTGTATCGTCGTGGTATGCGTCATAATTCTCCCTCTTTTCCGTTCTCATTATATCATTTATCTTGATACTTTTCATGGTATAATATGATTAAATTCTGTGAAAGAAGGTATGCTTATGCAATCTGTTAAACGTCAACTCTCCCAAAAATTAAAAACCCTGCCTTACCAAAATAAATCCGTAGTCATTGGTTTTGATGGTTTTATCGATGAAATCATTCATGCCGTCGATAAACGTCTCGATAGTGAACACTTCACGCGTATCGAAACCATGCTTCAATTTGCTAAACGAATTGAAAAAGCATCGGGTCTATCGACCAATATCGAACTCTTCCCCGTTCAAGAAAAAATCGGTGGAAATGGACCCATTATGTGTAATGCACTCTCACAACATGAGACAAAAATCACGTATTTAGGTGCTTTAGGTGTCCCTAACATCCATCCAGTCTTCTTAAAGATGCCTGAGAATGCAAAACTCATTTCAGTTGCCAATGCAGGACATACGGATGCGGTCGAATTCTTGGATGGCAAACTCATGCTCGGTAAGATGAGTTCACTTAATGATGTCACCTATGAAAATCTTATTCAAGCAATCGGTGAAGCACAACTCATTGAATTACTAGACAATGTCGATTTATTTGCAGCGGTTAACTGGTCCATGATTCCTCATATGACGGATCTATGGATCAAACTGAGAACCAATATCTTACCTCAACTCAAGAAAAGAGAGAATAAACCCATCTTCTTTGTTGATCTTGCGGATCCTGAAAAACGTGAACATGATGAAATCAAAAATGCACTCGATCATCTCAAGTCATTCAATCCATGGTTCAATGTCGTCTTAGGTCTCAATAAAAAAGAAGCCTACGATGTCGCTCGCGTGCTTCATTTGATCGATCATGACGTGACGCTAGAGGATCTCAATACACGTCTTTATCAGTACTTAAATATCTATGGTGTTGTCATTCATCCTGTCGATCAATCATGCTGCATTGTTAACGAACGTTTCGAACATGAATTCGGTCCTTTGGCTCAAAAACCAAAACTCACAACTGGTGCTGGAGATAACTTTAATGCAGGATTTGTCTTTGGTTTATTATTAGGTCTAAAGCCTAATGAAGCCCTTCTCTTAGGCATGGCAACCAGTGGTTTTTATGTCAGACAAGCAAGAAGTCCTAAATACAGTGAACTCATCGATTTCCTCATCCAATGGGATGACCAAATTCTCGATTAAGCGCGAATGCGCTTTTTCTTTTTAAAAAAGAAACTCAACTAATGATTGTTGTCCTTTTTCACTTAATCGATATGTCTTATGCTCTGTTTTTTCAAACCATCCACTATAATTCTTCGCTAATATCTCTGCTGTTTTCTCAATTCGCGTGTATTCCTTAATCAGTGATGAACTCGCTTCACCTAAGGTATGTAGCGCTTTTGCGATCTCGATCACTTTTTCTTTATAAGCCGTTACACGTGTTTGATTCGTACCGCCTAATGCCAAATGCGTCTCTCTTTTTTTGTGTTCACTAATCATTTGTCCTTTAATTCGTGAGGTTCGTCTGGTTTTTTTAAGATCAGTTTTTTCTGCATGGAGTTCGATGGTTGCTTTATCCTGAGTCACTGTCACGAGTCCTACACCTAAGCGTTTGAGTAAATCTAAGAAATTTGGATTCAGTTTATGATGGGATGTATAAATTCTTTTAGGGACAGCGATATAGACGAAATCGGCAACCTTTTGTCGTTCAACTGCTTGATAAATAAGTTTAAGTGAGATCGTAAGTTTGAGCTCAACCACTAAACTCTCATCATCGAGCAGCCCAAAAACGTCCGCGGCACCTACTTCACCGTGAACATCATATCCTAAAGACAAGAAAAGATTTCGAACAGGCTTAAATAAGTCTGTTTCTTTCATCATGGATAAAGAGCAAGCATCGCTAAAACGCTAGGTTCGCGTTTTTTCGATGACCAGTTAATCGAGGTTTGATGACGAACTGATCCACCCTTATGTTCAACAAAACGCTTCATTTGTTTGAGCGTTTGTGATCCCCCAAGCCAAGTGAAGGGAAAATAATGAGTGACAAAAAGATCGACAGTTTTCCCCGTGAAATCCGTTTGTTCAATGTAGGCTTGCATCACTTTTGCCATTTGAAAACCATGGACAGGAGATGCTAAAACCACTGTATCGAATGCTCCGATCTCAGGTGCTTCAATCAGGACGGGTTTTAAGATTTTTGGGTCATACGATTCGGGAATAATTTCGTGTAGAGGACACGATAGTTTTTCTTGTAGTCGTTTAGCAATTTTACGGGTTTCTCCCGTCTTTGAATAAAGAATGATACCAAGCATGATTTTCACCTCATCTATTCATTTGATTTTTTACGTTTAATCCATTTTTGTACTTCGACAATAGCTACAGGCACTAAAACAATCACGATAATAATGATCCATTCGATGAGATTAGGAAAGACAAGTCCGAAAAGATTTCTCGTGAACGGAAGGAAAATTACCATAAGCTGCAAGCTCATCGAAAGAGTAAATGCTCCGATCATGAATGGATTCACTTCCATGGTAAACATCGATTCTGTTTCACTTCTCACATTAAATGAGTGAACAAGTTGGGACATAGCAAGAACCATGAATGTAATGGTTTGGGCATGAATTTCTTGAGAGGTTGTTGATGATAAGAACCAACCCAGGATATAACTTGAAAATGCTAAGATCCCGAGCATAATGCCGCGTTTAACGATTCTAGAACCAAAACCATCCGCAAAAATTGATTTTTTGGTATCTCTTGGTTTTTCATCCATAATGTTCTTTTCTTTGGGCTCAAGACCTAACGCAATCGCCATAATCGAATCAGTCACTAGATTAATCCAAAGGATTTGAACAGCAGTTAAGGTTGTAACGCGTGTACTAAAAATAAGGATACCAATCGTCGTTCCGAGGAAAATGGTCAATATTTCACCAATATTACATGATAATAAATAAAGAATCGCTTTTTTTATGTTAGCAAAGATAGCTCTACCTTCAGAGACAGCGTTGACGATCGTAGCAAAGTTATCATCGGTCAAGATCATGTCAGAAGCCCCTTTAGCCACTTCAGTTCCTGTGATGCCCATCGCAATGCCGATGTCTGCTTTTTTGAGAGATGGTGCATCATTGACACCATCACCTGTCATCGCTACTACTTCACCTTTCTTCTTCCATGCATCCACGATACGCACCTTATTTTCAGGGGATACACGTGCATAGACTCTAATCTTTTCAAGTTTGTTAAAGAATGTATCATCGTCCATCTGATCTAAGTCATAGCCTGTAATCGCAAGTTCATCATCATGCAAGATTCCAAGTTCATGGGCAATCGCAACTGCAGTTGCTTTATGATCTCCTGTAATCATGATTGTCTTAATTCCAGCATTGTTACACAAAGCAATACTATCTTTGACCTCAGGTCTAGCGGGGTCCATCATTCCAATAAGGCCTAACAATGTTACATCATGCTCAAGATCATCAAAACTTAATGATTTGAGTTGATCTTTGGTTTCAATCACTTTATAGGCAATCGCTAAAACACGCAAGGCTTTCTCAGCCATATCGCGATTCGCATCTTCATAAAGAGAAAGATCTTTAATCGTCATCTTATCAATTGCTTTCGTACGACCAAAAATGACATCGGGTGCACCTTTGATGACTGCGATCGTCTTATCACCTACATGATGGACGGTCGTCATCATTTTTCGTTCAGAGTCAAAGGGAAGTTCATGTTGTCTTGGATATGTCTTATGAATGTCCATAGGTGCATGATTTAGAGTAATGGCTAAATCGATTAACGCAATTTCAGTAGGGTCACCAATTTTAACGAGTGTCTCTGCTTCTTGATTAAGTTTTGTGTCATTACAAAGGACGCCATATGTTGCAAGAAGCGCTAAGTGATCTGAATTTTCTGTATCATCATCAATCTCAATTAAATTTCCATTGAGGAACACTTTTTTAACCGTCATTAAATTTTGTGTTAATGTTCCCGTTTTATCTGAACAAATAATCGCGGTAGAACCAAGTGTTTCGACGGCGGGAAGTGTTCTGATTATCGCATGCTTTTTGACAAGATTTTGCATGCCTAACGCTAATACAATCGTGATGATTGCAGGAAGTCCTTCAGGGATCGCAGCGACTGCTAAAGCAATGGCGGTAAGGAATGCTTCTTTCCAAACATCGAGTGAAGCACCGCCATCGATGAGGTAAGCTTCGACCATGGTAATGATAAAGATAAAGAGTGTAATGCCCAAAGCGATGAGAGCAAGAATCTTCCCGAGACCTGCCATACTCTTTTGTAGCGGAGTCTGTTCATCTTTAGTTTCTGACAACATGGAAGCGATGTGTCCAAGTTCGGTGTGCATACCAGTTTCCATGATGATGGCTTTACCACGGCCATAGGTCACGACTGTTCCCATGTAGCCCATATTCAAACGATCACCTAATGGTAAATCATCAGCACTTAAGTCATCAGCAATCTTATCGACAGGAACCGCTTCACCCGTGAGTGCCGATTCATCGCATTTGAGATTGATCGATTCAATAATACGCACATCTGCAGGCATATAGTCTCCTGCATCAAGTAACACAAGATCACCTTTAACGCATTCTTTGACATTGATGAGCTGATCTTTTCCATCACGGCGTACTTTTGCCTGAGGGGACGAGAGTTCCTTAATGGACTCCAATGCTTTTTCAGCTTTCGCTTCTTGGGCAAGTCCCAAGATTGCGTTAATAATGACTATCCCGATGATCAAAAAACCTTCGGCTAAATCTCCCGTGATAAAGGATAAAATCGATGCGCCAATTAAGACCAAAATCATGAAATCAGTTATCTGATCAAAGAATTTAAGAATTATGGATCGTTTTTTTGCTTCATCAAGTTGATTAGGACCATGTTCAAGAAGCCGTTTTTGGGCTTCTTCTTGAGTTAACCCTTGCGAAAGGTTTGTTTGTAAATAATCATTAAGTTGTTCTTTTTTAATTTGATAGTTTTTTTCCATAATCGTCCTCTTTTTTTTGTTAACAAAGATGTCATCTTATTGGTTGGATGATAAGCGTTGATCAATGGTAAAAGCAGCTTTTTTACCTGCTTCCATCGCCAAAATCACGGTAGCGGACCCAGTAACGACATCCCCTCCAGCAAAGATCATTGGAACAGATGTCTCCATGGTTTGTTCATTGACAATCAAGCAGCCGTGTTTCGTTGCTTTTAGATCCTGTGTCGATTGAATGAGTAATGGATTAGGGGTTGTTCCTATGGCCATGATCACTTCATCAATCGGTATCACTTTTTGCTTATGCGGATTTTCAATGGGTCTTGGTCTTCCTGAAGCATCATTTTCACCTAATGTCATCTCAACACAACGGATACTTTTCACTTGTCCATCATCATTTCCATAAATCTCTTTAATTTGCGTGAGGAATTTGAAGATAATGCCTTCTTCTTCAGCGTGGATCACTTCTTCAAGACGTGCGGGGAGTTCGCTTCTTGAACGACGGTAGATGATATAGACAATACTAGCACCTAATCGCAACGCACATCGTGCGGCATCTAAAGCGACATTCCCACCTCCGATGACAGCGACTCGTTTTCCTCGTTTAATCGGTGTCATGGCGTTTTTTTCATAGGCATGCATCAGATTGACACGGGTTAAGAACTCGTTTGCGGAGTAAACACCCGAAAGCATTTCTCCAGGAATTCCCATGAATTTGGGAAGTCCCGCTCCTGTCGCGACAAAGATTGCTTTGTATCCCATGTCGTGAAGATCATCAATCGTTAATGTTTTACCTATAATGACATCAAAATGGATATGACATCCTCGATCCAAGAGTGATTGCACTTCTCTTTTCACAATCGATTTGGGTAATCGAAAGGCAGGAATACCATAGGTTAGTACGCCACCCGCTTCATGGAGAGCTTCATAAAGATCCACATGATAACCCTTATCAAGCAAATCATGGGCACAGGATAACCCCGCAGGTCCTGAGCCGACGATGGCTACTTTTTTCTTATTTGAAATGAAAAGTTCTGTTTTGTTGTGTTCATTGGCATAATAATGATCGGCGACAAATCGTTCGAGATGTCCAATCGCTACAGGTTTATCTTTGATTCCTTTCACACAAACCGCTTCACATTGCGTTTCTTGAGGACATACACGGCCACAAACCGCAGGGAGACTTGATGCACCGAAGATGACTTGATAAGCCTCATCAAGTCTATTTTCTGAGACTTTTTTGATAAAGCCAGGAATATCAATACCCACTGGACATGCACTCACACATGGTTGATGCTTACAATGCAAACACCGTGATGCTTCTAGCATCGCATCTTCGAGTCGGTAACCTAGGTTAACTTCCTCAAAGGATTGAATTCTGATCTCAACAGGAAGGGCACGCATATCAACGCGATCAATCATGGCGTTCACCTTCTTTTTTTATTAACCGCTCGTAATATTGGTTTTCATAGGTTTTATAAGCTTTATTACGTTTCATCAACTGATCAAAATCCACTAAATGGCCATCGAAATCCGGTCCATCGACACACGCAAATTTGATGTCATCGCCTACTTGAATTCGGCATCCCCCGCACATACCTGTACCATCCACCATGATAGGATTCATGGAAACGATGGTCTTGATTCCGTAAGGTTTAGATAATTCACTCACCGCTTTCATCATGGGGATAGGACCAATCGCGATGATGCGATCAAAGTCAGCATCTTCATTTAAAACATTTTTTAAAGCCTCTGTCACAAAACCTTTCGTCCCATAACTTCCATCATCGGTCATGGTGATAAGTTTATTGGATAAGCGATAAAAATCATCTTCGAGGATGACCAAAGATTGATCACGAAACCCAATGATGGTGAGCACTTCTGTCTTCATCTTGGCAAGCTTTTTGGCAATGGGATGTAAGATGGCACAACCCACACCACCCCCGATAAGAATAACACGTTTTAGGTGATCAAGTTCAGTGGCTTTCCCACAAGGTCCTAGACAATCACTGATTGTATCGCCAATATTTTTTTGACTTAATTGATAGGTGGTCGCGCCAACCACTTGTACGATTAGAGTGAGTGTTTGATGCTCAGGGCTAATATCAGCGATCGTCAAAGGAATTCTTTCACCCTCTTCATCCACTCTTATCATGACAAAATGACCAGGCTCAGCATGCTTGATCACTAGAGGAGCTTCAATTTCCATCGCAAACACCGTAGGTGTCAAATATCTTTTCTCACGAATGAAAAACATTCAACTGACCCTCGTTTCTCTACTTCAATTATAACCCACATGACATATTTTAACAACATCACTTTTCAAGGATAGCATAGCTAAGCGCTATATGAATTTGTAGATACGTGATATATCAGTTGATACATTGAAAAATGAAAGTATGTTCAATAAAAAAAGGTAATCACTTACCTTTCATCTATACTCCTCTAAGAATTACCTAAAAAATAAAAAAATGGTGAAGTTAGTAGGATTTGAACCTACGACCCCCTGCACGTCAAGCAGGTGCTCTCCCACTGAGCTATAACTCCGACCAATTTCTATTATACATGATTTAAGAATTAAATCAATGAAAATATTTATTTAGCGATTCTCCGCCAAGGACTCACATAACCACCCTGTAAGATGGAGACTTCATTGGAGACAATGAGTGCCTTATCATTGGTTTGTTCAATCAAATTGATGATAATTTGTTTGTTCTTTCTATTCGCAAACACCATCAACACGACACGGTCACTATCTTTACCATGAGCATCGAGTGATGTCACACCATGACCTTGACTCCGTAAAACATCACAAATCAAGTTTGCTGTGGGTTGATCAGTAATGACATAGATCAAAATCTTTCCAACAGCCACACGATTTTCTAAAAGCGAACCTAAGTAGATTCCTGTAGTAAAACCTAAACTATAGACAATGCCCTTCATCGGAAATTCTGCAATTCCCATAATGACACGTGAAGCGATAAAGACCCAGAGTAAAATTTCAAAAAACGAAAGAATAGTTCCCGGTTTACGGAAGCCTTTCGTGATTAAAATGACACGCATCGTTGCGATCGTGACTTCAATAATTTTGGCAAAGAAGATCAGTGCGAGTTCCCATAGGGGCACCGAGGTTAGAAAGGAAATGAATTGTTCCCACATAGTATTTTATCACCTGTCTCATTATAGCACTAATTTACCACATTTCAAGCGAGATTCATCCAAATATTTAATGCTTATAACTATGCGTTTTTTGGGGGTATAAATACTTGGTGATCGCACCGATGGCAGTCGCTGCTTCCCCTAAAGCGGTGACGATCATTTTTAGTTTCCCCTCATAGGTAATGCTATTGCCTACAGCGTAAATGCGATGGCATGAGGTTTGCATATTTTGTTTCACTAAAATCGAGTTGTCTTTGAAATGCACTTTCCAGATGTCTGCCTTACTTCGCACAGGACTTGCTCCATAAAAGACTAAAATGGCATCTGCTTTCAGCAACACTTCTTCTTTGGTTTCCGTATGTTCAATTGTGATCCCTTTAAGGACATGTTCACCATGCAATGCTTTCGCGACATATGGTGTTAGCACGGTCCCTTGATCTTTGAACATGTCAACGTTGCGTTGATGGGCACGAAATTCATGTCTTCTATGGACTAGGGTAACCGATTTAGCAATCCCTTGAAGCGAGAGTGCCCAATCAACCGCTGAATCACCACCACCTAAAACAACGACATCCAAATCACGATAATCATGGATATTCTTGACTGCATAATGAATCATAGGATAGTTTTCTGAGGTTGCAATCTCTAACTTCTTAGGCTGAAACATCCCTCCTCCATTGGCGAGTAGGATGGTTTTTGTCTGTAGTGTCCCCTGATTGGTGATTAAATCAAAATGATCGTCATAATGAATGACATCGAGTGCTTGTGTATTGAGCATGATGGGAACTTCTTTTTCGTAGTTTTTATATTGCTCATAAAAACTTGAAACGAGGTCGCCACCATTGATTTTCGCAAATCCCGGCATATCGTAAACCGCTTTATCTTTATATAACGTGAGTTGTCCACCAAATTCTTGGCTTGACTCAATAACAATCGCTTTAAGTTCATTCATCGCTGCACATGTGGCTGCGTATAACCCGGCAGGTCCCGCACCAACAATGATTAATTCATACATCATGTCATTCTCCTTTTGTCTTAGTAAATCAAAAAAAAGTATAGCATAAATGCCGTTAAATGTCACTATACTTTGAAGTTCAAAAAAAAGAAAGTGTTTTCACACCTTCTAGGATTATACGAGTTTAATTTCTCCTGATAAAATCCGTGACTTAAGTGATTGAATCTTTTCTAGGATGAGTTGCTCCGTTTTAATAAACGCATCATCATCTAAACCTGAAGGATCATCGAGACCCCAGTCTTCTCGATGTTGTGTAGGGATAAACGGACATTCGACATTACATCCCATGGTAATAAGTAAATCAACTTCTTGAGGTAGTTCATCAATCAGCTTTGAGCGCTGGGTAAGATTCATATCAATCCCATGATTCTTTTTGATAATGCGGACAGCATCTTGATTGATCATTGGTTTCGTTTCAGTGCCACCACTATAGGCATCAAAAAAATCAGAATAATAAGCTTTGGTGAGTGCTTCTGCCATCTGTGAACGACAACTATTATGAACACAGACATAGGCAACGACATATTTACGCATAATACATCTCCTTTACACCATCTATGATAACAAAATAATGGTCAACACTTAGGATTAAATGCCTTATTTTTACTTAAATTTTACCGTTCTTCGGGGTTGGATTGATAATAGGTCAGCTGATTTTGAATGTCTGCAATTTTATCATTCATATAATTGATGACATTGCGCAATCCAAAGGATTGATTTTGCATCGCACTGGATAAGCCTTCGTTATATAAGGATCTTTGTGATTCATAGATCGCCATAAAAACATTGGGATCAAATAAATCTTTGCTTGGATCGATCAATTCCGCAAGATAGGCTTCATATTGAAGTTGATATGTCTCAATAGCAAGGATCTTGTCCACCAATACGTGAGGATAATCTTCAATTCCAAGAAAAGCAGCATTTAAATTACCCCATGTATAAATATCCATACCCACTGACCAGTTAGTAAAGACAGGAGCTCCATCCCAGCCTTGACCCATGCCATGATCATAATCATATGGAATCATGCCCCATTTATGGGTGACATCATTTTGGTAAAAATAATAATTGTTTCCCATCGCACGATAATCATCGGGATTACCTAATAAGACACCGACAGCAAGCAGTCGTAAAAACATATCGACTTCGAAATTTTCTTCGATATAGGTTTCAAAAACAACGCCATATTTAAGATTAATATCGTTAATAAAAGCTTTTAAGGATTCATGATTGGATGTTTTCTTGTTCGTTTTTAAGTCATACGCTGGTCGATACCCAGTGGCTTCATTCTTGATGCCAATCGCTTCAAAATGATAATTGTTACTTAAATTTGCAGGTCCATAGCCTTGCCATAATGATTTATAAAGATCACCTTCAGCGGCTTGTTCACCGATACGTTTTTCTAAAAAGAGCTTATCAATCGGTTCGAAAATAGTATACAATCCATAAAAATAGGTCGAGTCTCCGATCTTAAGGTAGAGTTTTGCCATGGTGGTCTCCGCTGCATAAACACCAAACGATTGAAAGAGACCTAATGAAAATTTCTCGGTGATGTACGTTTCATCCCAATTACGGTTATACTTCATGTCGAGTTCTTCGACATCGAAGACTTGACGTTTCGAGTAGTCTATGTCATAGGTTTCGTGAAATGAAATCTTAAAGTGAGAGAGTTGTGGATCTCCATTATCATTGACGATCCGTGTTCTAGAGAGATTGCCCCGGGTACGAAAACCGATATCTTCAATATAAACTTCACCTTGACTATCTTCAAATTTAAAGTCAGCACGTGCATAAACATCGGTGCGAAAATTGCCAAATTGCTGATAATAATTCAACATCACCTGATCGAGATTTTCCCAAGATTCTTCGGTAATGATAATCGTGATGGTTTTTTGTTCCAAATCATTAAAAAGACGATCAAAAGACTCAATTTTTGAGTCATCAATCGGTGGTGTGGGGATAACTGGAGCGAGTTCAACATCACAGCTGACCAGGAAAAATAACAGTGTCATTACTTGAAGGATTATTCCAATTTTCTTATGCATCGCCTAACCCCATCATAAAGTCTTTAAACAACACCATGCCTGCTTTGGTTTGTTCGATAAATCGTTCGATGGGTAAATTGGGGTCTTCAGCGAAACGAAACTCCACATCCATGATCCAAAGGGTATGTCCATTCTGATCGATAAAGTGATTATCACAGCGATTCCACGCACCGGGAACTTCATAGATTTGGATAATTTGTTCAGGGATTGTGATCTTTTCATTGGTCACTTTCATTTTCATCGTTTGGTCACCAAACGAAAAATGAAGATAACCTTCTGATCCCTCTTCAAATAACGAACCCTTGACCGATTCGATATCCGTTAATCCCTTTTCCCATTTTTTCATCATGTCTATATCGAGATAGGCAGCAACAACATCGTCTCGCTTACGCTCAATCAGCACTTCTACTTGATATTTCATATCATCACCAAAAATATTATAGCATAAAAAAAGCCGTTGCCGGCTTTCTTCATCTTATTCATTGAACTCAGGAATTGAGAAATTGATGGTCTGCAAGACTTGCTTGGTTTCTAAATCAAAACTGACCAAACCTGTATAGGATAACGTGTAGATCACATTGTTAATATATACACCGCGATCAATACCCGCATACCAACTGTTTTCAGCATGATTGATGACCACTGGATCTGAAATGATATCTTGAGGATCTTCGGCACTAAAATCGATGTAGAAGACTAAATACTGGCTGATATAGGAGTAATCCCATTCAAGGGGGCTAATTTGCATACTGCGCCATGTCATGACAGGGAATGCGATGATGCCATGATCAGGTGAAATCATCATCGCTTTAGGATTATATACGGCTTCAGAATAGCTGTAAGACCAGATGCCTAAGGAGTCTTGATCGTTTAACTGATATGAAGCGAGTGGTTCAGTGAGTGCAGTATCATAGGCACTGATCTTTAATCCTGTGACAAATCCTTGTTCATCGGCACTAAATCCAAAACCGATGAGTTGATTGCCTTCTTCATTCCATACATGGAGATACGTACTATAACCTGGTTCTTCAATCGCGGACACAATGGTAGGTTCTGTTGGATCAGAAAGGTCTATTGTATAAAGTGGATCTTTTTGTTCAAAGGTCACGACATATCCTAAGTCGCCATTAAAACGTACGGTTTTCACGGTTTCATTCACTTTACCGAGGTCTTCAGTGATGGAACCGACAAGATCAAGGGTATCGGTATCGTCATCTTCTTCAAGAACAAAGAGTTGGTTGACAATAGGATTCCAAGAAGATGTGACCACACGGAAATAACCCTCGTGTTCATCCATCCAATATTGATCACCTACATACCCTGGGAGGACTTGTTGACCAGCATAATGAATGGTAGCATGTTCAGTATCCAAGTTAAACTTCATAATTTGAACTTTGGATTGATACCAGAATGTATCGGTGACGGTTTCATCATCTGGTGTGTAATCCGTGTAATTGAATGCAGTATATAAAGCATCTGTATTGGCGTAGATCTCTGAAACATAACCTAAGAATGCTTCAGAATTCATCGAATAATCAGTCAAATTAATGCCTGTAAAAACGGTCATGCCATAGACAGGAATATCTTCAAAGTAGTAAATATCACGGTAATCTAGAGTCGAAGTTTCTGTCACATCACCTTCAGTTTCTTCAAACACGGGTCTTAGATCATCGCCATAGATGGATTTATTCGCGACTAGGAATAAAGCATTATTAATCAAACGATGTTCGTAAAAGTTCCCATCGGTCTCGAGTGAATATTCGAGTTCTAACGTTTCTCGGTTATAAATATAGACAGCACCAGAAAAGGATACATATTCCCAACCGTAATAGTCTTTACCGTCTTCATAAACGTAAGGAATCATTTCATAAACATAGCCAATCACGATTAGTTGTGTGTCTGTGATATACATTTGATCGGTATAAAGATTGCCCAAATCGATTTCTGCATCAACGGTGACCATCCCAAAATCATCGACGGATAAGACTCTTAATGAATTGTAATAACGGGATGCATAATAAATGTTGTAACCATCGGTTTTCACGATGTCGCCCTCTTGGACACCTTCGACTTGAACATTGGTATCGATGTAATCACGTTCTACGGAATTGGATTGATCATCTGCACCTGCAGTCGCATCTTCCATCGCTTCCGGAGCCATAATATCCCCACGGAAAAACCAATCATTCCAGTAGCCTTGTTGTGAGTCTGCAATCAAACTTTGCATGGTTGCTAAATCACCCACAGGTCTTGCATTTAAGAGTGTGCGATCATTTAAGGTATAAGGTTGTTGAAAGACACCAGAAAAAACGGTCGTCAAAACAAAAAGACCTGCAATCACTGCGCCATAAGAGCGTTTAACCCAAAAAAGAACAGGTGCCTTTGTGATTGCTGATCCGACCGATTTCTGAAAAAGATAAAGTTTGCGATTCCATAAAATATCCTTGATAAGTTGTGTGATGAAATATACGCCTGTCAAACTCAAGATGCCAATTAAAATCCATCCCATGGTTGTCATAACTAATCCTCCTTTTTTTGAATGCCTAATGCATTCTTAAAGTCTTTGACGAAGGAACGTGAAACCTCTAGATGGGTACCATCAAGCAATTCCAGATCTAATTTCGCATTAAATGCCGTACGAATGTATCTGATTTTACTTGCATTCACAATAAATGATTTTCCGATCCGAATGAAATGATAGGGAGTGAGCATCGCTTCTAGCTGATAGAGAGGCTGTTTGATCTGTTGACTTTGGTTATTCTCGACATGCATGAAGATGTCATCGCCAAAGGCTTCAAGATACGTGATCTCTTGAACATTGAGTTGTAGATACCCACTGGGAGTGGGGAAAACCATGGTTTGCTTTTCTGTCATCAAACGCTTGATGAGTTTTTCGATGAGTAGCACGTTATCGCTATCCATAAGCAAACCGATTTTGTGTTCGGGTACTTCATTTGGATCATCGGTGACTTGAAGATTGAATTCGGAGAGAATCTTGTCGCTAATCTTCTCAAAGTCCTCACGATTCCAAATGATCTTTAACATCTGAGTTCCTCCTATCATCAGTATAGTTCAACCATGATTTCCCTTCAAGGGATTTTGGATGACATGCAAAAACGTCCGATATCTTGCATGGTTCACCTTATTTTAGCATGTTTTAACACAATTGAATGTATAAAAAAACACCGATGGGCTCGGTGTTTAATGTTCCAATGAATGTTTGATTTGACGTTTCGCATCAATAATGATTTTTGAAATGGCAATGAAGAAAACATAAAACTCGAGTCTTCCTAAAAACATCCCAATCGTTGATGTCCATAGGATCACTGGATGTGCTGTGTATCCCGTGATACCCACACTTAATCCCACGGTGCCCAGTGCTGAGGCAAATTCAAAGAGAGCAAACTGCATCGATTCTCCTGTGTAGATACTAAAGATAACGGTCCCTATCATTAAGAAGATTAAGTACACTAAGATGAAGGCATAGTTTTCTGCTATATCGTTTACGGTCACAATCATCTTATTCCCTAATCGATTGATAAAATGTTTTTTAATGACGTTCTTATGAGTGACACGATCAGCAAAACTCCAATAAATCGATTTAATCCCAAGTCCTACACGATATTGTTTCAAACCACCACACGTTGAACCAATACCAGCACCCATGATCATCCCAATAATAATAAGACCAAAGAACACAGCATTAAGTGAAGTGAAAGATGGCATGATTTGATAACCTGTTCCGGTTAACGCAGAGATAAAGTGGAACGCACCGATCCGCAAGGATTGACCAAAGGTTTCGTTGGTATAACCAATGATGGATAATGTTGAGATGGCAACACCGATGATGGCGATAATAAAAAATGATTTGGTTTCAATATGTTTAAGGGCACTCTTCCATTTACCCGTGATAATCAATAGGTGAACGAAGAAATTGGTCCCTCCCGCAATCATCAAGAAAATGGTTACGATTTCAATCGGGACACTTTGATAATAACCAATACTTTGTGCTTTTGTCGAGAATCCTCCGGTTGCTACCGCACAAATTGAATGATTGATGGCATCAAAAGGCGTCATGCCAAAGATGATATATAAAATAGTTCCTACGAATACATAACCTAAATATATAGCTAATATATAGCGCCCAGAACGGATGAGATTTGGCATCAACTTATCAGGATGACCTTCAGCATTATACATACGCATGCCAAATTTGTCCGAGATTGTTGCCGTTAAGACCAAGACCAAGCCTGCCCCACCAACAAACTGTAAAACACTGCGATAGAATAAGAAGACATGGGATGCTTGCGTGACATCGACTACGGTAAGACCTGTAGTGGAATATCCCGATGAAGTCTCAAAAACAGCTTGTGCTAAGTTATAATTTCCCGTTAATATAAAAGGAATCGCTGAGGCAAAGATGGCAAATATCCATAACAAAACCACCAATATTGTATCTTGATGACGCTCTAGTCGTTCTTTTTCAAATCCACGAAACAAGAATTTAGAGATTAGTCCAAAAAGAATGAGCGTCAAACCTGTTGGTAAAAAGTAGACGATTTGATTGATTTCTTCAGGGTAAAAAACCACCATGATGAGTGGGAAAATAATGATCATACCGATTAAGATGGAAAACAAGCCTAGGTAGCTAACGATTAACGGATAGCCACGGAGAGATTTTTTGTCCATAATTTATCGTTTCTTTTGAATGAAGTCAATAATTTCTTCTTTTTCAGAAGGTGTGGTAATAATAATCAGTTTATCATTAGCTTTAATTCGGGTATCCCCTTTAGGAATGATGACATGAGGATCTCTAAATATACAGCTGATATTAATGTTTCTTGGGAAAGAAACATCCATAATGCGCTGATTTTCAATGGCATAATCATCTTCGACGCCTAATTCAATCATGACGATTTTTTCATCTTCAATCGATAATGTCTTAATAATATTCTCGACAGAAGATTCATTGAGAATGCTTTGTGCCATAAGATATGTGGACGAAATCACGGAATCAACCCCTAGTTTTTTAAAGAGATCGACGTTTTTTGGGTTTCTTACTTTAGCGACTGTCTTTCTTATATTAAATAGTTTTTTTGCTGTTACGCATGTGATGTAGTTATCAGTATCACTATCTGATAGCGCTAAAAGGACATCAGCATATTCGCATTCAGCATCCGAGAGTGTATAAGATTTGGTCGGATCGCCTGGAAATACTTGAATGTCGTTATTGGTGCTGATGTATTCTGCAAATTGACGATCATTATTGATGACGATCAATTGATGATGTTCTTCTTTCAAACGTTGGACGATGTAATCGGCTTCGTGCTTACCACCGGTAATGATCACTTTCATCAGACATCCCCCTCCTCATACTGATCCATAAACTCACCTAAGGAAAGTTTAAATGGATAAATGGCTTTGATATAAGTCCCTTCGAGAAGACGACCTTTATCGGTGTCCGACAAACGAACAAAGATCTTCGGAACATTATAGACATAATAACAAATATGTGCTAAATAAATGTTAGTATTATCACTATCTGTCGTTAAAACAACCGTCTTTGCATACTTGATATAGGCATTTTCTAGAACAGCTAGATCAGTCGCATCACCGACGATTTCATATCCGGTGAATGAATCCTGGAGTTTTCTAAAGGAATCTTCTGTCGAATCAATGATGATGACATCTTCGCCTAATTCTGACATTTTAGTCGCGATATTTGCCCCTAGTCTGCCACAACCAATGACGATGAATTTGTTTCGCTTCATAGTTTGATCTCCTTTATTTCTTGCTAAACCCTTAATATTTTATCACTAAAACCTATAAATCGGTAGAGAAAAATGATACTCTCTTTATATTGTACCCTTTTTTAACCAAAATGCGTTCAATTTTCCTTGGCTAGAAGGGATTGGTACGTAAAATCCATGCCTATAGCACCTAAAGGTGCTGTGATAAGAATGGCCAAAACAGCCATGGATAACATGAGATGCCCTGAAGGTATACCTGATGCCAGAGGGATAGTCCCTATCGCAGCTTGAACTGTGGCCTTGGGTAAATAAGCGATCATTACAAATAAACGTTCTTTAAAGATCAGATTAGTCTTAATTAATGCCAAATAGACCCCTAATGAACGAAACATGAGTGCACCAAGAATAAGGAGAATCGCTTGAAAACCAAGATCAGAAACCAAAGAGATATCAACAGCAGCACCTACAAGAACAAAGAGCATAATTTCTGCAATCACCCAGATTTTTTCAAACTTACCCACGAGTCTTTTCGCTAGTATAGGATACTCGTGATGGATCATCCCACCAAGGACCATCACAGCTAATAAACCACTGATGGATACCCATGGCTTTAGTGTTAATTCGAGTGTGATCAATAAAAAGCTTAATGCAAAGAGAATTAGAACTTTGATGGTGTCGCGTATGTGAAATCGTTTAAAAAACTGTACAGACATATACCCTAGGAAAAGTCCTAGACCAATGCCTAGGATGATGGATAATGGCAGCTGATAAAAAAGATGGAAAGAAGGGTTACCTGTCATGTAGGCTTGTAAGAAACTTGTAAACAAAATGATGACGTAGATGTCATCTAACGATGCCCCGGATAAGATAAGCTCTGGAATGTGCTTCTTCTTTCCATAACCACTTTCCATTAAGTGAAGCATTTTGGGAACGACAACGGCTGGTGATACTGCGGCTAAAATGCTTCCTAAGATCGCGGCTTCTAGAAACGATAGGTCTAAAAGGATTGGACCTAAAATAAGGACCGCCAATAATTCAAACGTCGCAGGAATAAAACTCATCAAAAGTGCAGGTCGACCAATCTTTTTTAAATGTTCGAGTTTTAAAGAAAGACCTGCTCTTAACAGGATGACAATGAGCGCGATTTGTCGTAATTCCGCAGAAAGCGTTAAAATGCGATCATCGATAAGATCAAAAACGAAAGGTCCTAAAAGAATGCCTGTCAGTAACATGCCTAAAATGGGTGGAATTCGAACCATCTTGAGTAATTTACCCATGGCAAGTGCGATTAAAATGATTAATGCAATGGACAATAACATGATTTTCTCCTAAAAAAAAGACTCCACAACAGGTGTTGTAGAAGTCATCAGCGTGTGCGGTTTACGTCAAGAGACGATGGGAGACATTCATTCCCTACATGTATGATATCAAATAATCATCATTTGTCAAGCAAGTTCGGTCGATGACTCATCTTTTTCTTTGCGAAAGAATGGAATCAGCATGGAAACTTTAGCCTGATAATCCTTATATTCAGGACGTGTCTTTAAGATCTTCTTTTCCATCCAAGGAATACTGATAAAGACGAATAGAGCAGTCATCATCAAAGGGGCGATAATCATGACATCTAGAGATTTGGCATACCCTAGGTAAAAAAGATATAATCCCCACCAGACCATCACTTCACCAAAGTAATTAGGATGTCTTGAGTAACGCCATAAACCTTCATCAATGCAGACTTTTTCGCCGTGATGATTTTTCTTAAATCGTTTCATTTGTTGATCTGCGATGTATTGTATCATTGCTGAAGCAATCATGATCAATGCACCAAGCAAACTTAAGAGAAATGTCCCTTGATTATGGTTGATAACAATAAGTGCATGACTGAGTTGAACAAAGACTATGAGTGTTGGAAAGAGCTGGATTCCAAGTAAATTGGTCAATGGATAGAGATGAGGTGCTTTTTCTTTCATGGCTTGGTATCGCCAATCGATCTCATCAAATCCTGTCCATAAGCTTGCCCAATTGTAGGTCAATCGAATCCCCCAGATAGAGATTGCGAAGAGTATTAAAATCACGTGGATAGACCAGGCTTGATAGTACCAAGCTGCAAGTCCTAATAGCACTGGTGGAATAACACTCCAATAGGGATCATACAATGACGCATTTTTCAAAAGTAGTGAACAGACATAAATGGTAAGCGTAGCAGCTAAATCTGCGATTAAAAACCGATAAATAAACATGAAATGAGGCATCCATGTGAATACATAAACACCTAAGATAATCGCGATAAAGTAAACTAATCCAATGAGATAGAAACTTGATTTCCGTGAATGCATAGTCCTCTTCCTTTTTGCTTATACTAAGATATCTTTTGGAAAACGATGATAAATCATGTAGGCTATTGCCCATTTCAGTATATCAAAGGGAATAAAAATCAGCAACCCCATGAGGCCTTGAACATACGATATGCCAAGACTGTAGGAGAGCCATGTGTTGGCAATGACATACAACATTAGAATTCCAAAAACAAAGCCATATAAAAAATGATATAACCATCCTTGATTCGATTTTTTGGTTACTGAAATTAGCATTGCCATAAATGGAAAATAGAGAATAAAGCCTCCGGTGGGACCAATCAAATGGGTAATGCCTCCTTGAGCACCACTAAAGACAGGCAATCCAATCGCACCAATTAAGATATAGATAAAAACCGATAGAAAGGCTTCTTTCGGTTTAAGGATGTATCCAATAAGAAAAATGAACAAGGTTTGAATGGTCACACTCACTTGGACGACAGGGACAAATACAGGTGGAATGAGAAAGACAGATACTGATAGGATGGCTGCAAACATCCCTATTCTTATCATTGATTTCATAGGTATCTAGGATAAGCGTTGGTCATAGCTTCAACAACATGCTTAAATAGATCATGTAATTCCATCGATTTGCCTAGTTGGTTTTGAATAGATGTCGCATTCATGCCATGAAAGTCGAGTTGATTGACATTAAGACCTACGCCAATAATGACCACATCAAACATGTGTTCCATCGACATCGATTCAATCAATATCCCGCAAATCTTTTTGTCATCCACATATAAGTCATTGGGCTCTTTAAAATGAGGAGAGATCCCAATTGACTGAAGTACATCAATCATTGTATCCATAATCCAACGCTTTAAGGCATCAGAGTGACTTGCATTTACTTGTTTTAATAAGACTGAAAAAAGGAGATTTTCTCCTTTATTCGACTGCCAAGTCCGATCGTATTGACCACGTCCTTGGGTTTGAACATCTGCCCTGATAAATGTGAAATTTGGAAAATAGGTATGATTTTCTTTGAGAAAATCGTTGGTAGATGTCAACTCTTCAAATTCAAGTAACGTATAGGCAACCATTTATTGACCTACTGCAAAAGAAATATCCGCTTCACAAGCAAGTTCACCTTTAATGTAAGCTTCGGCATGTCCAAAACCAAAACCACGGCGAATCTTATGCAATTCACAGCGGAGTTCTAAGGTATCGCCTGGAAGGACACTCTTACGGAATTTAGCATTTGAAATTCCTGTGAAATAAGCAATTTTACCTTGGTATTCGGGTGATGACAATAAAATGACGGCACCGACTTGAGCTAATGATTCAATGATCAATACCCCTGGCATCACAGGTTTACCCGGAAAATGTCCTTCGAAAAAGAAGTCTTCTTCCTTTACATGCTTAATACCAACCCCATATTTGAGACTTTCTAATTCTACGATCTCGTCTAGAAAGAGAAAAGGATCACGATGGGGGATAATATTTTTTATCTCGTCTTTTGATAATTTCATAGATTATACCTTCTTAAAGATGATGGCAGCATTCTGTCCACCAAAACCAATATTGATATTAATGACATAATTTAGATCGCGATGGACGCTATGATTAGGCGTATAGTTTAGATCGCATTCAGGATCGGGTTGTTCTAAATGAATGGTCGGTGGAATATCCCCGGTCATCAAAGCCTTTATGGCAGCGATCGTTTCAATGGCTCCTGCAGCGCCTAAAGCATGACCCGTCATCGATTTTGTTGAACTGATGTTGAGCTTATAAGCATGGTCACCAAACGCTTTTTTGATGCCTAATGTTTCCAGTTTATCGTTAAGTATCGTTGATGTTCCATGGGCGTTGATATAATCAATGTCTTCTTTATTGAGTTTAGCATCTTGAAGTGCTTGAATCAAACATTCTGTAATCCCACTTGCTTCATCATCTGGTGCAGTCATATGGAATGCATCTGCAGTTGTCCCGTAGCCCACCATTTCACAAAGAATCGGTGCACCGCGTTTCACTGCGTGATCGTAATCTTCTAATATGAGGATTCCTGCGCCTTCAGCAACCACAAAGCCACTACGTCTCGCATCAAAAGGAACGGATGCTTGATTGGGATCGTTTGAGAAATTTAAGGCACGTAAACTTGCAAATCCTCCCACACCAATTTCATTGATCGGAGCTTCTGCGCCACCTGTAATCACTGCATCTAAATACCCATCACGAATCGCTCTAAAGGCTTCACCAATGGAATTAGTTGCTGCAGAGCATGCGGTCACTTGAGGAAGGTTAGGACCTTTAGCTTGATATTTAATCCCAATCTTCGCACCAATCAAATTAATGATGGAATTAGGAATAAAGAAGGGAGAAATTCGATCTTGACCGCGTAGTACAGCGGTTTTCGTTTCTTCAAAGATGGTGGTTAGTCCACCAATTCCACTCCCAACATAGGTTCCAATACGAAATGGGTTATAATTATGACTTAAAAAGTTAGCCTGGGTAACTGCTTCATGTGCAGCGACTAATGCTAAATTGGTGACGCGATCAGCACGTCTAATTTCTTTCTTATCAATAAATTCTTCGAAATTAATATTTTTTACTTCTCCAGCAATCTTCACTTTATCATTGGAAGCATCAAAAAGGGTGATAAAATCAATCCCATTTTTCCCTGCTACAAGATTTTTGAATGATTCTTCTACGGTATTTCCTACAGGACTGACAAGTCCCATTCCAGTCACGACAACACGTCTTTTCATAGATCCCCCTACATCACGAGTCCGCCATCTACCTCGAGGGTGTGGCCGGTAATATAACTTGCATGCTCACTTGCTAAAAAGAGCACGGCTTGTGCGACATCATTGGGTTGACCAAAACGCTTTAAAGGAATTTGGTTTGCCCATAAGGTCACTTGTTCTTCAGATAATTTTTTTGTCATATCCGTTTCGATAAATCCTGGTGCGATCGCATTGACTGTGACGCCACGAGACGCAAATTCACGTGCGACAGCTTTTGTCATCCCAATCACTCCTGCTTTTGCAGATGAGTAATTGGACTGACCTGCATTGCCTAAAACGCCAGAAATGGATGAAATGTTGATGATGCGTCCATAGCCCGCCTTAAGTAAGACTTTAGCCGCATGTTTGGTCATGTTCCATACCCCTTTTAAATTGGTATTGATCACACGATCAAATTGTTCTTCTGTCATACGAAGGAGTAGTGCATCATCAGTGATTCCCGCATTGTTCACTAAAATATTTAGCGTTCCAAACGTTTGAACCGCGGTTTGAACCAAGCGTTCGGCATCTTGATATTTGGAAATATCTGCTTGGACAGCGAGTGCTTGTCCACCAAAGCCTTCAATCTCTTCAACGAGAAGTTTCGCCTGATCGACACTTCGGTTATAATTGACAACCACCTTTGCACCTGCTTTTGCAAGGACTAAGGAAATCGTCTTTCCTATCCCTTGAGCGCCACCGGTGACAATCACCACTTTATTGGTTAAATCCATGGGTATTTAGCCATCCTTTCACGTCTTCGAGTTCATTTAAACGATCTAAATGAAAGACTTCGAGACTATTATCTATTTTTTTGATGAGTCCTGTCAAGACTGATCCAGGACCGATTTCTAAAAAGTGAGTAAAACCATCTATTTTCATCTTGAGGATGGAATTTTCAAATTCAACAGGAGATTGAATTTGCTTCACCATTAGATCCATGAGTTCATTATCCTTCAATGTTTGTGCATTCACATTCATGTAGATAGGTAATTTAGCAGGTTTTAAGTCATAATTTTTGAGATGATTTTCCAGTTCTTGGCCTGCTTTTGCCATCAGAGGTGAATGAAAAGCCCCAGATACTTGTAAAGGAATCGCTCTTTTTGCGCCTTTTTGTTTACATAATTCAACAGCGATCTGGATACCTTCTTTGGTACCACTGATGACGGTTTGTATGGGTGAATTGAAATTGACTGCCCATACCGGTGCTTTCAAACTTGTTTCTTGACAAACTTGCTCTACATCATTGCGGTTGAGTCCGAGAATAGCTGCCATGCCTCCTTCAGTCTCACTTGCACATCGCATCATCGCTTGTGCACGAAACTGAATGAGTGATAGTGCATCTTGAAAACTAAAGACACCTGAGGCATAAAGGGCAGTATACTCACCTAAACTAAACCCTAAGACACCTTCTGGGGTAATACCTAAACTCTTAAATGCTTCATAGCCTAAGGCTGAAGATAAAAAAACAAGAGGTTGTGTGTATTCGGTTTGATTAATTTTTCCTTCTGGATCATTTAAAATATCACGAACACTGTAACCAAGTTGTTGATTAGCGACTAATTCTTTATCTGAAAAATGTTCAAGATAATCCGTCCCCATACCTAAATATTGACTTCCTTGACCTGCAAAAACCAATGCTAGTTTCGCCATATGTTCTCCTTACTATAGTTGGAGGATGGCACTACCCCATGTAAAGCCACCACCAAAGCCAACCAGTAAAATCTTTTGGCCTTTGATTTCATTTTGATCGAAATATTCAGCAATCGTTAGCGGAATACTTGCTGCAGAGGTATTGCCATATTCAGCAAGATTAAGCATGAATTTTTCCATAGGAATACCCATTGATTTAGAGACGGATTGAATAATGCGTTCATTGGCTTGGTGAGGAATGATCATATCGATCTCTGTAATGTCAAGTTTTGCATCATCAAGCACTTTATTGATCGCCTGTTCCATGGCATCGACAGCAAACTGATACACTTTTTTCCCATCCATTTTAATCTTATTGACCACGGTAAGTGTGTTATTTGTATCACCACGAGCTGCATTAAAGAAATACGCGTTATGGTGTTCATGATAAGCAGGTTCGATAATCATGGCACCGGCAGCATCTCCAAAGAGAACGCACGTATTACGATCAGTATAATCAACGATTTTAGTGAGCATTTCACCACCGATCACAAGAGCAGCTCTAAAACGGCCTGTCTGTAGTAATGAAGCAGCCACTTCAAGACCATAAACAAAGCCTGTACATGCCGCATTGATATCAAAACTCATCACATGATGGGTTAACCCTAGTTGCGCTTGGATGAAATTTGCGGTAGAAGGCGTCATTTGATCACCGGTGATGGTCGCCATAATGATCAAATCGATTTTATTGACGTCATAATTAACACGTTCGATCGCATTTTTTGCTGCTTTTGTGGCCATGTCACTCGTGAGTTCATCCACTGCCCGGTGACGTCTTTTAATGCCGGTTCTTGTGACAATCCATTCATCGTTCGTTTCGACAAGTTTTTCTAAATCCTCATTGGTAATGATCGTTTCAGGGACATATTTCCCTGCAGAGACGATTTTAATTTTACTTGGATTATAATTCATTGCTTTCTCCTTGTTGTTCAATGACAACCCCCATCTTGCGATATTTAGCATAACGTTGCTCAAGACGCAAGTCTGTCGGTTCTTTCATTAAATTTTTTAGATGCTTCGTCAAACTCTTTTTGAGTTCTTTGATGCCAAAATCAGCATCAACATGTAAACCTTCATGTTCAGGGATAATTTCATCAATCACGCCAAAATCTAAGAGATCTTGTGCGGTTAATTTCATGAGTGAGGCTGCTAAGTCAGCTTTCTGACTGTCTTTATAGATAATCGATGCATAACCTTCAGGGGATAAGATCGCGTAAATGCTATTTTCAAACATTAAAACCACATCACCAACACCAATAGCTAGTGCACCTCCGGATCCTCCCTCAGAGAGAATCACGACAAGAATAGGTGTCTTTAGACCCATCATTTCTTTTAAATTATTCGCGATGGCTTGTGCTTGACCACGCTCTTCAGCGCCGATACCAGGATATGCACCTGGAGTATCAACTATACAAAGAATGGGTCGCTTAAATTTTTCCGCTTGTTTCATCAAGTGCAGTGCTTTTCGATAGCCTTCAGGATGTGGCATCCCAAAATTATGACGGATTTTACCATCGGTACCGATCCCTTTTTCTTCAGCAATCACCGTGATTTGGATCCCATTAAAGGTGCCAATACCACCAATGATGGATTGGTCATCCGCATATTGACGATCACCATGAAGTTCAATAAAATCCGGGAAAAGTTCTTTAATTATCGTTTGTGCGGTCGGACGTTTCGGATGACGCGCAAGTTTAACGATATCCCATGCAGAATGCATCATCATCCATCCTTCCTTTCACTATGAAATTGGAGTAATTTGTAAAGTGTTTTCCGCAAATCTTTACGGTGAACCACTAAATCCACCATGCCGTGCTCTAACTGAAACTGATCAGTTTGAAAGCCTTCAGGTAGTTCTTGTCGAATGGTTTGCTTAATGACTCTCGCTCCTGCAAAACCGATTAAGGAGGACTTTTCAGCGATATTAATATCGCCCAGTGAAGCGAAGGAAGCGGCTACACCACCCGTGGTTGGGTTGGTCATCACACTGATAAAAAGAAGACCTGCTTGATCAAAATAATAGAGTGCTGCTGAGGTTTTTGCCATCTGCATTAAGGATAAAATGCCTTCTTGCATCCGTGCTCCACCAGAAGCAGAAAAAATGATGAGTGGAAGACGATGCTTTGTAGCATGTTCAATCAAACGAGTGACTTTTTCACCCACAACACTTCCCATACTTCCCATCATAAAATGACTGTCTAAAATACCAATCGCTAATTCGATACCCACAATGGTTGCAGTTCCCGAGAGAAATGCTTCTTCATGTTTGGTTAACTTTTTACCAATGGAAAGTTTATCTTCGTAATCAGGCATGTTTAAAGGATTGGTCGAGGTCATCAACCGATCGATTTCTCGAAAAGATCCTGCATCGACGATCAAATCTAGTCGTTTGTCTGCACCCATGCGAAAATGAAACTCACAATAAGGACAAATGAGTTGATTCGATTCAAGATTCTTTTCATAGATTGCCGCTCCACACTGATCACACTTGATGAAAATACCATCGGGAATATCTACTGGTGCGTAAACGGTACTCTTTTTTCTAATATTTTTCTTGAAATCTTCAAGTTTTGCTTTCCGTTCATTGATAAAATCATTCACGATTCTCTGCCTCCACAAGCACATTGAAACGTGCAATAAATCCAGTATCATACTGACCCTTTATGAAGTCAGTATTGTGCATAATTAAGTATTGATAGTCGATATTCGTGTGAATGCCTTCAATAACAAATTGCTCAAGTGCAACACGCATCTTTTTAATTGCTTCTCTACGTGTGGGTGCATGAACGATAAGTTTGGCAATCATGGAATCATAAAATGGCGGGACTTCATACCCTGGGTAGATATGGGTATCAATGCGAACGCCAATTCCTCCTGGAAATAAAATGTTATTGATTTTTCCAGGTGTGGGGACAAATCCCTTCATAGCATGTTCAGCATTGATTCTACATTCAATGGCATGACCATTCATTTTCACATCGCGTTGTTTAAAGGAAAGTTCTTTTCCATAAGCTATACGAATCTGTTCTTTGACAAGGTCAAAACCTGTCACTGCTTCAGTGATGGGATGCTCGACTTGAATTCGCGTGTTCATTTCAATAAAATAAAAGTTTCCTTTGGGATCAACTAAGAATTCCATGGTTCCTGCATTGACATAATTGATCGCTTTAGCAAGTTTGACTGCTGCCATACTCATCTTGCGTCTCAAAATGTCATTCATCACAGGTGATGGGGTTTCTTCGACCATTTTTTGGTTACGACGTTGCATTGAGCAATCACGTTCGTTTAAGGACACCACATTACCAAAAGTATCTGCGATAATTTGAATTTCGATATGTCTTGGAGATTCAATAAACTTTTCAATGTAAAGCGATTTATCACCAAAACTGATTTCTGCTTCTAGTGAGGTACGCTCAAAAGCATTCAGGAATTCTTCATCTGAACGCACAATACTGATGCCACGACCACCGCCCCCTGAAGAAGCTTTAATCATGACGGGGTAGCCAATTTTTTTCGCTATTTTTAGTCCTTCATGGACATCTTCTAAAATCCCATCACTACCTTCAACAATTGGAACGCCGTTGGCTTTAGCAATCGCTCTCGCTGAGGATTTATCTCCGATTTGGGCGATTGACTTAGAGTTGGGTCCAATAAAGGTAATATTGCAGCGCTCCACCATTTCGACAAAGGCTGAATTTTCTGATAAAAAGCCATACCCAGGATGGATTGCATTACATCCCGTCGATATTGCTGCAGATAAGACACTGTTCATATTTAGATAAGAATCTTTACTCCGTGCTTCACCAATACAAATCGCTTCATCCGCAAGTTTAACATGCAGCGATGTTTCATCTGCGGTAGAGTAAACAGCGACGGTCTCAATCCCGAGTTCCTTCGCTGCACGAATGATGCGAACCGCAATCTCGCCACGGTTTGCAATTAAGATTTTATTTTTCATTGGCGTCACCAACCCGCATCAAGCCATGATTAAAGCCGACGACTTCGCCATTCTTGACAAAGATTTCTTTGAGAACACCATCGTAAGGAGAGGTGATCTCATTCATGATTTTCATCGCTTCAATAATGCAGACGACTTGGCCTTTTTTCACGTGTTGACCGACTTCAACATAAGGTTTTCCATTAGGAGTCGATGAAGCGTAAAAAGTACCAACGAGTGGTGATTTTATGATCATTTGGTGATTGAGTTGAACAGTGGGGGGTGTTGCAGGTTTTTCGTTTTGAGGTTTTACAGGTTCTCCTTTAGGTTCATTAATGACGACTTCTTGGGTTTTGTTTTTCGATAACTTGAGCTTAAACCCATCCATCTCAAGTTCTAAGGTCATAAGCGAAGACGTTTCAAAATCTTTGATGATCGACTGAATTTCTTTAATTGTCATATATAGTTACCATTTCACTTTTCAAATTTTTAAATCATTATTCCAGCATCAAGATCAGATGTTTGGTTGAAGATATTTCTTGAATATCGCATCATCTCGAGATGTTTAATACTCCATCGTCATTCGACATAAATGTTTCGCATTCATTTCATCATTAATTAATGTTTATGTCATTGATCACGATGTCATTGTTGGTCGCATCACTCCCTTGTTGGCATTTCAAATGTTTTGAAATTCAAATCATATGCCTGTGTTTATTCTATCACAAAAGATTAACTTGTCAATACAAAAATCAATGTAAGCGGTAACGTAAAATAAAAAACCTATGATTTATCATAGGCTATCGGATAAGATTGGGTAATGCTTGACCTTGGAGAAATTTATCTAGGGTATCGATCACTTCATGCATTAATCGTTCCTTCATCATCGGTGAAGATGAGGCTTGGTGTGGCGTAATGAAAATGTTCTTTGCACGCCATAAAGGATGGTCAAAAGGCAAAGGTTCAGGAGACGTCACATCAAGTGCAGCACCACGAATTCTTTCTTCATTTAAGGCAACAATTAAGGCATCTTGATCGATAATATCTCCGCGTGCCACATTGATGAGTAACGCTTCTTTTTTCATATGATTTAAAAACGTTTCATCGACAAAGTGATAGGTTTTTTCATTTAACGCAAGACACAAAATGACATAATCTGCCTTTGTTAATGCATGATAAAGTTCTTCAGTTTCATAGATCAGATGATCATAGATTGATGATTCAAGTAGTCGCTTTTTATAACCGGTTACATGAGCTCCAAAAGCTTTCATACGGAGTGCAATTTCGTATCCTATCGATCCTGCACCTACGATTAAAACATGCTTCAAATAGATCTCATGTCGTGACGGGATAAACGTCCACTTTTGTTGTACCGATTGTTCATGATATGACCCAAGTTTACGATTAAAATAGAGAATTTTGGCAAAAACATCTTCAGCGATTTGAATACTAAAGACATCTTTCGCATAAGCTATTGGGATCTTATTCTCTTTGACGTAAGTTAAATCCACAGTATCATAACCTGCGGTCAAAAGCTTGATAAATTTAAGATTATTCATCCTCTCAAGGAGGTCCCTTTTCACCATTTTAGGAGAGACAATAAGAAGTTCTGCTTGACTGATATGTTGTTCATCAAGAAGATGAAGTGTTGGATAATGTTTTATAAACTTTTCCATCAAGGCATGATTGAAGAAAGTTTCATCGATGTAAACGTTCATTTAGTCCTCCAATTTTTTATCAAACGCAAGTCGTCTTAAATCACCTTCACCAGGTTCAAGAATGATCCAACCTCTTAAAATATATCCTTGATTTTTGAATAATCTGATCGCATTCATATTGGTAAAGTACGTGTCAATTCGAATATATGGTGTGTTTCTTTGTTTGGCGATTAATTCTGCATAATCGAGCATTTCCTTGGCAATAGATGTTCCAAGATAATCCTTTTTAACGGCAAGCCGATGAATGGTCTGATAGGGTAAATCATCGCCCCAAGCACCATCATAAATCGTTAGATATGTCCTTTCAATACCAGACTTAATCGCAATCATTCCTACGATTTGACCTGATTTTTCATAGACAAAAAACTCACCACTTTCAATATCACGAATGAACGTCGTTCGACTCGGATTTTGGTGTTGCCACTGATCGATATTCCGAGATTTCAAAAGTGCACTCGTTTCTTGACGGAGTGTCCAAATCGCTTCAAGATCAGATAATGTCGCTAATCGTATCATGGATTCCCTCAACTAACACAACGGATAATAATAACGCATCAACTTTTGGCATTTTTATCGGTAAAGCAAACATCATGTAAGATCCTTCAGGCACTTTTGCAAGTCTTAATCCCTCGATGATGGTGACCTTTTCGTTCATCAAGATCTTGTGTGTGGGATGTCCTGCTTGATCGCGTTCGACACCTAATCCGTCCACACCAACACCAGACACATGGCGGTCAGCTAGATATTTAGCACCTGATTCTTTGAGATAGATAAACTGAAAATTGAAGGTATCTTCATAAGAATTACTTGTCTTAAGAAGGATAAAATCACCTTCATTGATAGCAAAATCTTTCAAATCATCTGCAGTGATCCCATCGTTGACTAAGGTCAGATCAAACACTTTGACTTTGGTGATCAATTTGTTTAAATCTAATGTATCTGAGGTATCCCCACCATCGATCATATGGAGAGGAAAATCCATATGTGTTCCTGTATGTAAATTGATATTTACATTGGTTTCGTAAGCACTTGATGTTGAAAAATTAGAGAAATTAATAAATGTAGGTTGCTTTTTAGGGTTATTCTTATAGACTTGCATGCCTTCTTTGACAAGCATGGAGACATCATAGATTTTCATGGCATAATTTCTCCTGTTAAGTCTTTAATCATGGGTTTTAGATCTTCATAATCATGATAGATTACCGGATCTTTTTGGAACTTCTTCAAATGATCAATGAGTGACCACGAAAATTCGATTTCATCCCATCGTGTAAAGAGTGTCTTGTGGTGCCCAGTAATATCTTTGATCAACTTTTCATAAGCTTCTGAGAGGTTACCCACAGCATGACATGCGATGCAATATTCAAGTTCAACTTCTTCCACATCATCGCGAAGACCAGGGACTTTACTATTTAAGATGAGACCCACACCGTCGAGTGGAGCAATTTTAATATAAAGTTTATTCGTAGATAAAGGTAAATTCCACTTTCTTTGTTCGCTTGTTTCTTCAAACTCGATGATAATGAGTGATTCTTTTTTATCTAGCTTTTTCCCTGTCATCAAGTAGAAAGGGACCCCTTTAAACCGAGGTGTATTGACATAGGCTTTAAGAAAAACAAACGTTTCTGTTTTCGAATCTTTTGGGATATTACTTTCATCGTGATAGTCATCATATTGACCAAAAATCGTGCTGTCCTTATCAAATGTTACATGCTTTAAAACCTTAACTTTTTCATCTTTGACATCATCAGAAAAATAGGAAAGGGGCGGTTCCATCGCGATTAAAGATAACATTTGCAATAAGTGGGATTGCACCATATCCTTAAGGGCTCCCGATTGATCATAATATCCTGCTCGACCCAAAATGCCTTCGGTTTCTTTCGCGATGATTTTAATATTTTTAATCGATCGATTATGCCAAATCTCTTCAAATATACGATTTGCAAAGCGAACCATCATGATATTTTGAATCATTTCTTTGCCTAAATAGTGATCGATACGATAGATCTGCTTTTCATCAAAATAGCGCCAGAGCATTTCATTGATCGCACGTGCACTTTCAAGATCGTGACCAAAGGGTTTTTCGAAAACAATCGACTGATTGACATTGCCTTGAATGACAAGAGAGGATTGATTGATATATTTTGTGACAATCGGAAAAAGATCAGGCCCAATCGCTAAATAATAAAGTTCACGTGTTTCACTGTGTCTTAAGGATTCAATCAGTGAAACCAAAGGTTTATAGCCTTCTTCTTCGGTAATTTCCATCGGAAAATAGGAGACAAGTTGTCTAAGAATATCTTCCCCATGGGTCATCTTTCCTGCTTGAATCATCGTGTCTACATAACTTTCATTGGTATAAGAACGCCGACCTAAGGCGATGATTTTTGTGTTTTCTGGGATTTGTTTTTCCGCATAAAGCTTCGCGAATGCTGGAAGCAATTTTCTAGACGTTAAGTCACCGGTTGCTCCAAAGATCGTGATTATTAAATCATATGTCATCATCGATTCCTCTTTTCTTTTATGTCATTCATCGATGCCATCATAGGCATGCCAGAGAAAATGGGAAACCACTGTGCGATACGGTGCCCATGTTTGTGATATCTTGTCTATTTCTTGATTGGTTAAAGCTGGGTTTTGATAAAGATCTTTGACGACATTTCTGAGTCCTAAATCAAGGACGGAAAAAACATCTTCTCTACCTAAACTAAATATGAGAAACATTTGAGCTGTCCATATGCCAATGCCTTTGATCTGAACGAGCATGTCAATCACTTCTTGGTCACTCATTTGTTGGATATCATCAAAATGAACCTTTCTTGTGATTAAACATTCCGCTAAACTTTTTAAATACTTAATCTTTTGATGGGATAACCCTAACGCACGGAGTTCTTGATCATCCGCGTTTGCAATATGATCAGGTGTGATTCTTTCGTTGAAATGATCAGTTAATCGTCTAGAGATGACTGATGCTACTTTACTCGATAACTGTTGGGCAATAATCGTGTGAACAAGAGATAAAAAATAATCATCACTTAACGTGACGTCAATTTGCTTTTTTCTTTGAAAAAGAGGGATTAACTTGGGATCTTTTTGCATCAGCGATTTGGTGATCGGTGTGTCATGATAATAAACAATCGTCTTCATTTGATTTACCTCATACGTTCTTATTATAACACGAAGCGAATAAAGCATTTATCTTGAAGATAACCTCATGTGTTTATTCTAACCTTTTTGTTTTGAAATTCAAAATGAATCAGTTATAATTTAGAGAAGGAGGTAACCTATGAACCCATTTACAATTATTGTCTTGATACTTTCATTATTAGGTCTTATTGGAACATTATACTTAGTATTCTTCAAGAAAAAGCGTGCTTGGCTTATCAGTTCATTATTCTTAGCTTTCGGTTTGGTGATGATCATTTTAGGTCAAACCGTCACAACCACAGGTGGTAGTTTTGCTGATGTCATCTATACTGTCTTTGGCGTATTTTCCATCATTATCGCATTGATATCTGCATTGATCATAGCTGCGATTCAATCAAGAAAAGCAAACAAAGCAAATTAGAGTCTTTCGAGGCTCTTTTTTTTAGGTTAACGATTATAATCTATATCGTTTATAATAAAGATATAGCATTTATTATTGAGGTGATATCCATTGAGCAATAAAGTACAAGCGACCCGAAATGTCATCTATGCTAAGCATGGGATGGTCGCAACCTCTGAACCCCAAGCAGCACAAGCAGGTCTTGATATACTAAGACGTGGTGGTAACGCCATTGATGCTGCCATTGCTGTTGCGAGTACCCTAACCGTTACTGAACCTACATCCAATGGGATTGGTGGCGACAATTTTGCCATTGTTTGGTATAAGAATCAACTCTATGGATTAAACTCGAGTGGTCAAGCACCTAAACTTTTGTCTTTAGATGGTCTTACCAAAAAGAAATTAAGCAAAATCCCAACTTATGGTCTTGTTCCCGTGACTGTCCCAGGTGCCGTTGCAGGATGGGCTGAATTATCTAAACGATTTGGCCAGCTCTCCTTAAAGGATGCCCTTCGTCCTGCCATTGATTATGCACGTCATGGCTTTGTTGTGCAAAAGACAATTGCACAATCGTGGCAACGTGCGAATCAAATCTATCAAAAAAATCTACAACACGAAATGTTTTCTCCTTGGTTTGAGACGTTCACAAAACATATGGTTACCCCGAAAGAGGGTGAACTTTGGTATTTAAAAGATCATGCCAATACATTAGAAGAAATTGGTGATACGTTAGGTTTATCGTTTTATCGTGGACGAATTGCTGATCAAATCGATCAATTTTCTCGCCACTTTGATGGCTTTCTTAGAAAAGAGGATCTCGAATCGTTTGCACCTGAATGGGTAGAACCTATCAAAACCAATTATCGTGGGTATGATGTCTATGAACTTCCACCAAATGGTCAAGGAATTGTTGCTCTAATGGCACTCAACATGTTAGAAAATTTCACTTTTAAAGAAAAAGAAATGATTCTTTCTTATCATCGCCAGATGGAAGCGATAAAACTCGCCTTTGCTGATGGCATGAATTATGTCTCTGATCCAAAATTCATGAAAACATCCATCCAGTCTTTGTTATCTAAAAATTATGCATGGAAGCGTTCAAGAGAGATCAAAGTGAAAGCACTTGACCCCAAACCTGGACGTCCAATTAATTCAGGAACAGTATACTTTGCTGTTGCTGATCAAGAAGGTAATATGGTATCGATGATTCAATCCAATTACATGGGATTTGGTTCGGGGATTGTCATCCCTGGCACAGGCATCGCGCTCCATAACCGCGGATTAAACTTTTCCCTTGATCCCAAGTCACCGAATGTGGTTACCCCAGAAAAACGTCCCTATCACACCATTATTCCCGGATTTTTGATGAAAGATCGCATTCCTATTGGTCCTTTTGGGGTCATGGGAGGTTATATGCAACCCCAAGGTCATGTTCAAGTCTTAATGAACATGATTGACTTCAATATGAATCCTCAAGAAGCCTTGGATGCCCCTCGTTTTATGTGGGTTGAAGGTAAAAAGATTATCGTTGAACCGGATTTTAATCCTAAAATCATTGAAGGTTTGCAACGAAAAGGCCACGAGATCAGTGTTGAACCCAATCTGGGTCATTATGGTCGTGGACAAATCATCATGAAAGACCCCATCACTGGTGTTTATGTGGGGGGAACAGAAAAACGGTGTGATGGTACCATCGCATCATATTAACAACATCAGGAGCTTCTCATGTACCCAATTATCCAAAAATATATTCATCGCTTAGTTCATGAATCCACACCAGAGAAACCACTGTGGAATATCGAACTCATCTTGCAAGGAAAACAACCTCATTGGAATTATATCGATGGCTGCATGATGATTTCTTTGATCGAACTTTATAAAGAAACGAAAGACCCAACGTATATTCACTTTGTCAAATCTTATATTGATACATTCATTCACGATGATGGGCATATTCAAGGGTATCAATTGGAAAACTTCAATCTCGATGATATTTGTGAAAGTCGTGTTCTTTTCGATCTTTATGATCTGTACAAAGAAGATAAATATCTCAAAGCCATCCAGTTTACCTACCAGCATATTCTAAAGCAACCAAGAACGTATGAAGGAAATTTCTGGCATAAAAAAATCTATCCCCATCAAGTTTGGTTGGATGGATTATTCATGGCTCAACCATTTTATACCCGATATGCAAGTTATCAACGTCGTATGGATTTCTATGATGACATCATCAACCAATTTAAAACGGTGCATTCTCGGATGTTTAATGCAAATGATAAACTCTATTATCATGGTTACGATGCATCAAAAACAATTTTTTGGGCAGATCCAAACACGGGGACATCAAAAAATTATTGGTTACGTGCGATCGGTTGGTATATAGTCGCCTTAGTGGATGTGTATAGCTACATGGAGGATAGTTATCAAGAAAAAGATATTTTGATCAGCTATTTAACTGAGCTTGCAGAAGGCTTATTACACTATCAAGATCAAACATCACAGATGTTTTACCAAGTGATCAATCTCGGACATCAGGAAGGCAATTATTTGGAAACCTCAGGATCTGCATTAATTTGTTATGCTTTTTTAAAGGGTGTTCGATTACACATGCTACCCGATAAGTATCAAGCCATTGGTTTAGCGATCTTTGATGGCATTGTTAAGCGCAATCTGAAAGAAAAAGATGGACAACTACACCTCGAATCCATCTGTTTAGTTGCCGGTCTTGGTCCTGACAACAACCTTAGACGCGATGGCAGTTATGCATATTATGTTTCTGAACCCATCGTTAATAACGATGCAAAAGGAGTAGGTCCACTTATTATGGCTTACACCGAAGTCATTAAGATAAAAAAATAGGTGCATGAGCACCTATTAACATATATGTAGATGAAGTATACCTGGGACACGAATGATTTCTTCTTTTCTTGCCTTATCTAGTGCTTGTGAAAGTTCATAAATCATCGTTGTATATTTCCCATTGGTTTGCGTAATGCTGCGATAAATGGTTTGTGTGGCTAATATTTTTTGGATTTTCATCGGATCTAAGGTGACATCACCTAAGAGTGTGATCCGGTGATTTTTCTTTTCCCCAAGAGACGCATTGGGAAAATTCACGCTGTTGATAATATTACCATGGTCTAGGTAGCTTTCCATTTGATGTATGGCCATGGTTGCACACATATCTTCAGCTTCTTCTGTGGATGCTCCTAAGTGAGGGATCGCGATGACGTTTGGCATGTTCACCGTTTTAGGATTAGGAAAATCGGTGACATAACAGCGCACTTTCTTATTAAGGATCGCTTCATGTAGATCATCATCATTGACAAGGGTATCACGCGCAAAGTTCAAGAGGATGACACCATCTTTCATTTTTTGAAAAGCACGTTGATCGATCATTCCTTTGGTATCGGGTGTTAAAGGAACATTTAAACTGATGAAGTCACAGGATTGATAGAGTTCTTCTTTTGTTTTGACAAGAACCATCCCTTCAGGAATTTGTTCCTGGTCAAGGGAGAGTAAGTTGCGTTTGGTTCCGATCACTTTCATTCCTAAGGCAACACATGATTTAGCAAGTTCAAATCCAATGGCACCTAAGCCGATAATGCCAATCGTTTTTCCTTTGATTTCGGTACCACCATAGGTCGATTTGATTTTTTCTACCGTTTTTGATATTTCTGGATCGTCATGATTCTCTTTAATCCACTGGTGACCACCGATGATGTCCCGAGACGCAAGGAGCATCCCTGCAATCGTAAGTTCTTTCACCCCATTAGCGTTTGCACCTGGTGTGTTAAAGACCACGACACCTTGTTTCGCATAGATATCTAAGGGAATATTGTTAACACCAGCGCCTGCTCTAGCGACGACTTTTACCGATGGAGGGAGTATCATATCATGCATAACAGCACTACGGACTAGGATGGCATCTGCTTGGTCGATGTGATCTGTAAGTTGGTACTCACTTGACAGTGCTTGGAGTCCCACAGGAGAAATCTTATTTAAACAATGTACAAAACGCATATGATCACCCATGTTTCTTTTCAAAAGCATTCATAAACTCAACAAGAGCTTTCACACCTTCGATGGGCATCGCATTATAGATCGATGCACGCATACCACCGACGCTGCGGTGACCTTTGAGATTATCATAACCACTTGCTTTTGCTTCTTTGACAAAGAGCTCATCGAGTTCTGGAGACCCTGTTTTAAAACAAACATTCATGAGTGAACGTGAATGACGATCGACGGTACCAAAGAACATCTTTGAATGATCGAGATAGTCATATAGAAGATTAGCTTTTTCAACATTGATTCGATGAATAGCTTCAATTCCTCCAATTTTCTTTAACCATTTGAAAACTTTACCACAAAGATAAATACCATAGGTTGGTGGTGTATTATACATCGATTTGTTTTCAACATGAATGTCATAACGAAGCATGATCGGTGTTTTGGAATCGATGTCTTTTCTGACAAGATCATCACGAATGATGACAATCACAGTCCCTGCTGGACCGACATTTTTTTGTGCCCCTGCAAAAATAACACCATATTTGGATACATCAATGGGTTCAGAGAGAAAACATGAGGATGCATCGGAGACGAGAACTTTTCCCTTTGTATTGGGAAGTTCTTTGATTTTTGTTCCATAGATGGTGTTATTGTCACACATATATACATAATCTGCATCATCTCTGATCGGTAAATTGGATAAATCAGGAATGTATGAGAACATTTTGTCTTCCGATGAGGCAACCACGTTGATATCACCATACTTACGTGCTTCTTCAATCGCCTTTTTTGTCCATACCCCTGTATTAATATAATCTGCTTTTCCGTTGATGAGTAGATTCATCGGAACCATAGAAAATTGAAGCGTTGCTCCACCTTGTAAAAAAAGCACATGGTAATTATCAGGAATGTGGAGAAGATCTCTCAAATCCTTTTCCGCTTCATTGATGATGTTTTCATAAATTTTGGAGCGATGGCTCATTTCCATGACTGACATCCCACTGCCTTGGTAGTCAAGCATTTCACTCGCAGCTTCTTTGAGGACATCGACGGGTAAAATTGCGGGTCCTGCAGAAAAATTGTAAATTCGATTCATCTTTTTTCTCCTTTATTTTATTGATCTTGCTTCCATATAGTATCGTTTGGCTGTCGCACTTCCCATGGAAAATGATTTTCTAGGGAGTACTTTTCCAGTTTTGATAAACGGGAAGAGATCCTTTTTTTGAATAGTTGGCATCTTAATTCCAATAGCGTTTGGATGCTCGTGACAAATACGAATCAGTTCATCTTCACCATGGATATAGTCGATGGATGTCTTTTTATGGGTTTGTAAATAATGATCAATGTAATTTTGGATTTGTTCGTAAGCTTCAGCGGTATTGTCTGGAATATAGAAAGGTTCTTTGCCTAAATCTTTTCGATAGACAAACGTTTCTTGATCTTTGTCAACCGCGTGGAATAAACCAATTAGGAAGTCATCATCCGTATTAAATAACACACGATGAATGCCTTCAAACGACAATCCTGGGTCATAGATGTTCACGACTTCAACCATAGCATAGCGTGCTGGGTGATTTATCTGTTGTTCAACATGCAGACTTTTTTTCACGTTTTCCCAATGCGCTTTTGCTGTTGCTAAGCTGTGATTTCCATCGCCGACCACAAAGAGTAGCGGATCGTTTGGATCATCAATCAACGCTCTAAATTGCTCAATTAAGGGCTCGGTATCATTAATTTGATAACCTCTTAAGTGTCCCCCTAGCATATTCAAACAAAAGTCATATCGCTTTTCTAATTCTTTTTTCTTTTGATAGAGTTGTTCGATGATATGAAATTTATCATCATTCATCAACAACATCACATGGGAGAGTTCAAGGGGTGCATACTCACGAATTTTCACACGTGGTGGAATACGTTCTACAATCGTTTTTTCCGTCGTACGAATGAGAGGTTTTGTTCCTTCATCATATGAGTATGCTTCTAAGTCAATTGCCATAATAAGTCCTAAGCGACGACTATTTAACTGTGTGATACGTTCAATGAGCATCATCGAAGGACCAATGGATTGGATTATCTGGTCGCTTATATAGTTTTCCATACATTGATGAATTTGTTTGATCGTATCCTCATTCATCACTTCTAAATAGACTTCTGGAAGAATCATGTTATATGTCGAAGGATCATTATCGATATAACTTTTGAGTTCTTTCCAATATTCAGGAGAACTTGTGAATTGATCACAGGCTACAACAGCCCATTTGGAATAATCAATCCCTTTTTTCGGTAAGAGTAAATCTGGGGCAATGATCGGCATCAAAGGTTTTTTAAGCGACATAAAAGAACTCCTATTCTCTCGAGAGTGTGTGTTTGTATGGATTTGATTGGTAAAATCTGTATGGCATAAGCACCTATCCGATCCTACAGTAACGCATGTAACAGCATAAAAAAAGACTTAGCAAAACGAATAGTAACTGACTACCCTTAGTTTAACATGTAAGCGCTTTTATTTCAAGGAAATCCCTTAAAATCACACGATTTTTTTTATGGGTAATAAATCTTTACGCCTTATGTAGAAATAAAAAAAACGAAACTATGTTTCGTCTTAGTCAAGATCATTAAGAGATGCGGCATTGATGAGTTCATTGGCTTGATCAAGTCGCTTTTTTCTTCTCATTTCAATGAACCACACAAAATAGAGGAGGATTAATCCTAATAAAAATGTAAATGCATTGAAATCAAAAAGAAGCAGGGGAGAGATTTCATACAAGAAACCACCAATGAGGGGTCCTAACACCATGCCCAACGATACGAAGGATTGGCGTACACCCATGACACTTCCATACATCCCCTCTTTAGCTTGTTTTGCAATATAGTTTTGTTCCAGTGGGACATAAAGCGTCCGCAAGATGACATAAATCATATAGAGTGTGTATAAAGCGAGTAAGATCTGATTGGCACGAAAGACGATAAATACGATGATAGCGCTCGTTAATTGAATAAAACCAATAAAACCTAATTGTTTTTTAAATTTGGCGACATATCTAACAAGAAAGATACTTGCGAGTAATGAGACAATACCCGTCACCATCACATACGTTCCTAAGTCATCTGAAGTATAGCCAAGTTCTTTAAAATAGACATCGATATATTTTGATAAATTGGTACTTCCAATATTCATCAATGTCAAAGATAACATAAATAACAGCAAACTTCCGTCCATTTTTGAAAGTGATTTCAAGCTTTTAATCATCGATATTCGTTCGCGAGGAGCCATCTTCACCTCAACATCTGTGAGTGTGAGAACGATGAATAACACATAAAGTGCATTCAGGATTCCTTGGACTAAGAAGACATGAGCATAAGAGATATTTCCTAAGAATGAGAACCATTCGAGATGATTTCCAAGTTGACCCCCAATGAAGTAACCGAGTGATGCACCTAAAGTCGATGATGCAGCAAGAAAGGCAAGCAGTTTCGCACGCTCGTTCGGATGTGTCTGCTCGATCACAATGGCGGTCATAATGGTGATTCCACTGACAACGCCAAGACCGCTGATTAAACGGAAGACGACCATCCAAGTCTCATTTCCTACATAGGCAAAGGCGATTTGACCGATACTATAAACGAGTAATCCGATCGCGATGTAACGTTTACGATGACCTTGGTCACTTAAAATACCCCAAAGAGGTGCACCAAGCATGAGGCCTAAAGACATGGCTGAGAAAAAAAGTCCAAACATGTAATCAGAAATACCTAGAGCTTCAACAAAAAAAGGGGTGACTGGATGCCCTAAATTATGGATCACACCTTGGATGAAAAAATAGAGTATGATTAACATCATGTTTTTTCTCATGAAAACCTCCACTACACTCTCTATTATACTTAACTCCTGTTCATGATACAATCTTTATCCTTCGGTTGCATTATATTTGCAATCACATCAAAAAATAGCGAAAATAAAAGGTGAAAGGATGTGTCATGATGAAAAAAGCAGAATATAATGTCATCGGTATGCATTGCGTAAGCTGTTCGACAGCCATCTCAAAATTATTATCAAAAACTAAAGGTGTTAATGATGTCGAAGTGAGACTCTCTGAAAGCAAATTTGAAATTCTCTATGATGAAACACTTGTTGATAATAAAAAAATAGTTGAACAGGTCGCTCGCTTAGGTTATAAAGCTGTCGAAACTAAGACTGAATAAAGAAAATTGTCTGTAGCATGCTACGGACATATTTTTTTATGTAAAATAGAACTAGGAAGTGATCATATGCGTGTTTTTATTGGAATCCCCTTACCCAGTCATGTCAAAGAAACTATTCAATCGATAAAGCCAATGATAGAACCCAATATACGTAAAGGACGTTGGACACGATTGGACAATCTTCATATTACCTTGGTATTTATCGGCGAAGTTAGCACTGATGACATAGAGAGCATAAGTATTCTTATGGATCAAACACTACATCAACAATCAAGATTTCCCATAAGCATGGCAGATATCGGGATGTTCAATAAAGGACAACATTCCATTGTTTGGCTTGGCATCAATCAAGGTAGAGAACATTTGAGACATTTATCAAGCGTTCTTAAACATGAATTAAAGAGCCACCATTACTCTTTTGATGAAAAGCCTTTGGTCCCCCATCTCACCTTAGTCAGACAAGCCACATTAGCTAATGATCTAAATATCCCTAAGTTTGAATCTGAAATAGGTTGGGATGTAGAGGAAATCCACCTTTACTTGAGCCATCAAGTCGATGGCGTGTTGACTTATCAGCCACTTCATACCATTCATCTAAAATAAAGAAGGCGATTGAGTTAGTTTGCTAAAAACGGACAGTTATTAAAAAGAATAGATAGAGCTTGTCTCCGATAATCCATTGGAGCGAGCTCTTTTATTTTTTCTTG
>CALMNM010000150.1 GCA_937868795.1 uncultured Acholeplasma sp. | reverse complement strand
ATCGTGCCGCATTTGCAAGTGCGTATAATCTTGTACTGCAGCAACTTGCTGCCAATTATAAATCAAGAAAATATGAAAGTTCTCTTGAAGCAGCGCTTTTTAGAAATAATATTCCTACATCGGTTTATCATAACTTAAAAGACGTCGCTTACGATAATACAGCGCCAATTAAACGCTACATCGCGTTACGAAAGAAATATTTGAAGCTTGAGACCTATCATACCTATGATCGCTTTATGAAATTAGCGAAGGATGACCATAAGTATCCCTTCGATCAAGCAAGATCGCTCTTCTTTGAAGCGATCGAAGGCATGCATCCAGACTATGTCAAAAACCAAAAAGAAGCTGTTAAAGATGGTTTTGTCGATGCTTATCCTCAGGAAGGAAAGCGAACAGGGGCATATTCATCAGGACTTTATGGATTTCATCCTTACATCTTGCTCAACCATGATGAAACATTGGATTCTGTCTTCACACTTGCCCATGAAGCTGGCCATAGTGCACACACCCTCTTCTCCAATGCCCATCAGCCCATGCCGATTGCTGACTATACCATCTTCGTTGCAGAAATCGCATCAACCTTTAATGAACATGTTCTCTTGGATTACTTACTAAAGAAAGCAACTTCCAAAGAACAAAAGATTGCACTTTTAGAAAATGCGATTGATGGTATTATGGCGACATTCTATCGTCAAACACTATTCGCAACTTATGAATATGAAGCAAATAAGCTTGTTGAACAAGGTGTACCCATCACTTATCAATCCTTATCGAAGATCATGATTGATCTTTATAAACATTATTATGATCTTGATATCACAACAGAAAATGGCAAAGAGTATGTGTGGGCATATATACCCCATCTCTTCTATACTCCATTTTATGTGTATCAATATGCCACATCCTATAGCGCATCTTTGAAGATTTATGCCAATGTTAAGAAGGGTGAAGCCAAAGCGATGGAAAACTATTTAGGTCTTCTAAAATCAGGTGGTTCAGATTATCCAGTCAATCAAGCTGCAAAAGCGGGTGCTGATCTCACCTCTAAAGAAACATTTATGGCCGTCATAGAGCGCTTTAACGTCTTGATTGATGAACTAGAAAAGGTACTTGAAGAATAACATTTGTTCGTGTATAATATGGTTGTACGATGAAAAGGAAAAAAGATGACATTGATTTGCGTAGCGAGCCGGGAGGGTGAAAGCCGGACACATCAATCATCGGTTGGGTCCTTGGAGTACAAAGTCAATCGGCTTTAACGATAAATTGAGCGCCAAGCATTGCTTGGAACTAAGGTGGCACCGCGTTGATACGTCCTTAGACTTTGTCTAGGGACGTTTATTTTTTTAAAGGAGGAAACATCATTATGCCAAACATTCAAACCAAGACCGTGGATGAAGTTCAATTACCCATTCATTTACAAGTCAAAGCAGCAAAACGTAAAACATTGGTCTCAGGAATTCAACCCACGGGAAAATTAACATTAGGAAATTATATTGGAGCGTTACGTCAGTTTGTGAAACTACAAGATGAATTAGAGGAAACTGAGTTCTTCATTTTTATTGCTGATTTACATGCGATAACAACCCCACAAGATCGTCAAGAGTTAAAGAAGAATATCCGTTCTGTAGCAGCACTATACCTTGCATGTGGACTAGACCCGGAAAAAGTAAATTTATTCATTCAATCTGAAATCTTGGAACATGCTGCCCTTGGCTATATCATGGAATCTACAGCCTATGTTGGTGAAATGGAGCGTATGACACAATATAAGGATAAAAAAGGGAAACAAACCGATGGCATTCGCACATCACTTCTCACGTATCCTGCCCTTATGGCTGCAGATATTTTGCTCTATGATGCCCATGTAGTCCCCATTGGTGATGATCAAAAACAGCATCTGGAACTGACAAGAAATCTAGCCACTCGGTTTAATAACACCTATGGAGAAACATTTGTGGTTCCTGAAGGATTTTTCCCACAGACTGGTGCACGCATTAAGAGTTTAACAGATCCAACGAAAAAGATGAGTAAATCCGATGAAAATCCAAAATCCTATATTCTTCTTTTGGATGATCTGCCTTTGATACGAAACAAGATTAAATCTGCAGTCACCGATTCAGATACAACCATTAAGTTTGATCCGAAGAAAAAGCCTGGTATCGCAAATTTATTAACCATCTATGCTTCTTTATCCGATTATTCGATTAAAGATTTGGAAGAAAAATATAAAGATTCAAACTATGCTACGTTCAAAGCTGAACTTGCTGAAGTGGTGGTGGATGCGATAAGACCGATTCAACAGCGCTATTTCCAGATTATCAATGATTCGAAATTGGACGATATTTTAAATCAAGGTGCCGAACGTGCACGCTTTATCGCACAAAGAAAGATGCAAAAAGTTTATAAAAAGATCGGTTTAGGACGTATAAAATAACATAAAAGGCATCTTCTAAAAAAAGATGTCTTTTTCTATTGACTTTTTATTATCATTGGTGATAATATTATCGTAGATGATAATTAAGGAGGTAAGTGCATGATGGAATCGACAAAAAATATGGTGAGATGGCTTCACCCTGTCCGTTTGGAACTATTGAAAATTTTTGCTGCTAGAGGTGAATATACGCCTCAAGATTTGTCTGTTATGTTACCTGACATTCCACAAGCGACACTGTATCGTCAAATCAATGGTATGGTCAAAGACGGATTTTTACAAGTGGTGAGTGAAACGAAAATTCGAGGTACTGTAAAACGCGTTTATGCTATTAAAGTGAATCCTTTTGAGAACATTTCCCGATCCTTCAAGGACATGAAACAAGATGAGATTATGCAACTTTTCTTCAGCTTTTGTTTTTCCCAATTAATGGATTTTTCCGACTTTGCACAATACCATGAAACAGGTGCCACGATGCATCATGTAGGATTCATGACACAAACACTGCATCTTACACAAAGTGACTTTCAAACGTTTATTCATCAACTCCAGACATTGGTTGCATCGTATCAAACCATTCATACAAAAGATCAATCGTCTTTAATTAAGTTTTCTTTTTCATTAATTCCTAATAAGGATAAAGAGGTTCGCTCATGAAACGTCATGTCATTTCAACCCTAGGTTTATATTTTGTTCCAGGATTACTCATTGCATTATTCTATTTTCTTGTAACACCATGGATCATCTCCATCGGATTTTCCCCTGTGTTTTCCTTATCACTTGCCATTATCTTCATCTTGATTCCCACACAGTTGGGATTGTTGTTATTAATCAAAGATAAAGAATCCAAACAGTCCCTTTTAAAAACAATTTTGACTAGCCAAAAAGCAATCAAACCCCTAACATTTGTTTTATATGTCATTCTTCTCATCGCCATCGCTGGGATTACCTTTGCACTGTTGTCTTCGACACTTACGCAATGGATGAAAGATCAAGTATTTAGTTTTATACCCCTATGGGCAAGAAATCTTGAGGTGAGTGCGAATGAGCCACAAAAGACATTGACCGTTTTAATGCTTATTGTTTTTGGTAATATTATAGGCCCATTGATTGAAGAGTTTTATTTTAGAGGTTTTTTAATCCACAGAGTTCAAGGATCTTTCGCAAAAAAGAGTGTTCTCAATGCCTTTTTCTTTGCACTCTATCATTTTTGGTCTCCTTGGGACGTCGTTGCTCGAACGATTGCTGTCATTCCACACGCTTGGATAACACTTAAAACAAATAACCTATGGATTTCTATCGTTGCTCATATTTCTGTGAACATGCTTTCTTCAATATCGCTTATTGTGCTCTTGTATTTTTAATCTAATTATATGGATTAGATCTCAACTTTTCTAAAGAAAGGATTTACCTATGTCATTTTCTCGATTATCCTTATCGATTCTCATTTGGCTTCGCGTTGCCATTTTTGGTATACTATATGCTTCATTGATCGGTCTATTCCGTTTAACATTGAATGAAATTGCTCCCTATTGGCCAATCATCTTTATCGTTGGTAATATATTGACTATCCTTATTTTTGATATTATTCTACGCCGAAAAGATCAGTCGTTTTTCCGATTTTTGTTAACTATAATGCATACAAAAATATCAAAAAGGGAGTTTCTTTATACATTGTTATGGATGTTTGGTGCAGGAGTTGGTGGGATGATCCTGATCAGCATGCTGTTTTTCGAAGGACCACCTCCTGATTTGATTTATAGTGTTTCTTGGTCCTGGGGTCTTTTCTATATCATCTTTTTCCCCATAACAGCTGCACTCTCTGAAATTCCTTTCTATTATGGTTTTATCGATACTTCCTGGAAAGTAAATAAAAGCCATTCGATCATTCCCCTTTTGTACATCATTCTTGTTTATGGTATTCAACATGCGTTTCTACCTTTTTTGTGGGATATCAAATTCATTTTATTTCGTATCATTTCATTTATACCATTAATGATTCTTATTGGAATTTATCGTCGAAAAAACAGGTCATTAAAATCGATCATCATCATTCATGGTTTAATGGATTTATCGACAGTCATTCAAATGCTAATATAAAAAAGTGGGCATGATTACTCATGCTCACTTTGATTTTTTACAGTGAATACATCCACTGGATACTCAACATCACCATCGATTTGGAGATATGTGGGTTGATCAAATGCAATTCTAACATCCTTTCCAGGGATAACATCGATATACTTCTTGAATTTTACATGCCATCCAAAATAGATCGTAGGGAAAATAAGAATTAATTTCCATTTAGGTATATCTTTAACGACAACCACATGGAGATCATCATTTTCTCTTTTCGCATTAGGTGCGATTTTCATTCCGCCACCATAATACGCACTATTCATGACACTGACGAACCAAACCTTATGTTCTTTCCATGTTTTACCATCTACGGTGATTTCTGCAGAAATCGGTTGGAATTTTGCGAAACCCTCAAACGCATGACGGAAATAATTGAGCTTGTTCTTTTTATATTTGGAATGATTGACTAAATGACCGATAAATCCATCGAGACCAGCACCAGTTCCATTCAAAAAATAACGACTTTTTTGTTGAAATTGTACACTGGGCAAACTGTCAATGTATGGTTTGATCAGGACAACCTTTTCTTTAGTTTTTAAGGAACGTATAAAATCATTCCCTGTTCCTGCTTGGTACATATAAAGTTGTTGAGGGAAGTTTAAGTGATAGATTCGGTTGGCAAGATGATTGATGGTGCCATCACCACCGACGATGATGATTCGGTCCTCAGCATTGCAACCTGAAACAAAGGCATCGACGTCATCAATGGCTAATATGCTATAGCTGACAACCTTGTTTCCTTTCGCTTCAAGGGATTTAACAACTTTTTGAATAAATTTCTCGTTTTTACCGTTGCGTGATAATGGGTTATATAAAACGATATCCATAGTGATCTCCTAGGCAAAGATGATCAAAGCATACTTCTTCTTTCCACGACGCAAAATGACATAGGTGTTGAATAATGATACCTCAGGTGTAATGATAAAGTCAAGATGGTCAATACGATTTTCGTTGATTGATATCGCGCCACTTTGAACAAAAGTTCTCGCCTCTCTTTTTGATGATGCGAGTCCAGTATTGACCAAGGCATCTAAAAGAGGGATAGAATCTGTCACGTTTTGTGAGTCAAGAGTTCTTGCCAGTTGCTTAAATTCAGCCGCTGATAAGGTGTTAAAATCTCCTGAGAATAAAGCTTCGGTAACCCTAATGGCTTGCTCTAGTGCTTCTTTTCCGTGAACAAAGGTCACGATTTCTTCAGCTAAACGCTTTTGAGCTGCTCTTAATTCAGGTTCTTCTTTCATCGATTTTTCCAAGGATTCAATCGTTTCTTTGGAAAGAAGAGTCAATGTCTTTAAATAATTGACGACATCTGCATCCGATGCATTAAAGAAGTATTGATAGAGTTCATAGGGTGTGGTGAGTTCTTGATCGAGCCATAGAGCACCAGATTCACTCTTACCAAACTTGGAACCATCAGCTTTAAGCAAGAGGGGTGAGGATAATCCAATGGCACTTGCTTGATCCCCCTCAAGTTTTCGTATCAATTCTAATCCAGTCGTAATATTACCCCATTGATCGGATCCACCAAATTGGAGTTTACAGTCAAAGGTGCGATAGAGATGTAAAAAGTCAATGGCTTGAATCAGCATATATGAAAATTCTGTATAAGAAATACCTACTTCAAGACGCTTTTGAACGGTATCTTTTGCGATCATGTAGTTAATACTAAAATGCTTACCATAATCTCTTAGGAAAGAGATCATATCAATCTTGCCAATCCAATCATAGTTATTGACAAAAATCGCACGTTCAGGATCAAGGTATGCTGAGAGTTGTTTTTTTATCTTTTCTGCATTCTTCAGAGATTCTTCTAGCGTTAAGAGCTTTCTTTCTGAAGTTTGACGTGGATCGCCGATCAGTCCTGTAGCTCCTCCAATTAAGACGATGGGAGTATGCCCATGTTCTTGAAGTAAACGCATGCGAACGACCTGAACAAGATGTCCAACGGTGAGTGATTCTCCCGTAGGATCAAAGCCACAATAGAATTTAATTTTCTCATCGTTGAGTAGTTGTAAAGCTTTTTCTTCATTGGACACATCTTTGATTAAGCCGCGCCAGATGAGTTCATCGTATAATTTCATAGTTCCCTCCTGATTTTTAAATAAAAACGTCCCTAGATGAAGATCTAAGGACGAAAGTTAACTTCCGCGGTACCACCTTAGTTCTAGGATAAATCCTAGCACTCGTTATCTATGATCTCCATAACGGTAATTCAAGATATGTTTTCTTCTCATGTTACACCCTCATGAGATCTCTAGGTTAGGATTGCATATCTCTACTAAGTCATTATATCAACGATCGATTTAATTCGTTGTTTGACGCTTCACGATATAGTGAGGAAGCGTAATTCTGATGTTATCCACATCTTTTTGATTCATAAGTTTGGTTAGTAATCGCATCGCAACCGCACCGATGTCATAGACAGGGACGTCAATGGATGTGAGTGTTGGACGAGAAAGTAGCGCATATTTCGTATTTTGGAAACCTGCAACCGCTAAATCTCTTGGGACAAGACGACCATTATCTCGAGCGATGTTCATGAAGGACACAGCGATGGAGTCACGGACACCGATAGCCGCATCAATCTTCTTATCTGCAAAAAATGTCGAAAAATGTTGACGGTTGATATTGGTATCCCCAGAGGTTCTAAAGATCTTGGGTTCAAGTCCTGCTTCAACCATAGCACGGGAATAACCTGCTTCTTTTTTGTCGTTAACCGAGTATCGTCTTGCTGTTGAGAGCAAGTAGATATTTTGACGATGATCATTGATCAAAAGTTTAGTGATTTCATAACCGGCTTTTTCATAATCAATGGAAACAGTAGGAACATCTGGATCATCGGAAACGACATTCGCGAAGACATAAGGAATGCCATTGGAATTGAACATGCGCTTAATATCTTCCACACGTTTTTCATTGAGTTCGTCGTTTAAATAGAGCACGCCATCGACCTGCTCAGCGACGATATCATGAAGTGTATCCATAATATCCATATCTTCACGAATGGCGAAGAGCTTGATGGAATACTTATAGTTTTGAGCAATATCACTAATACCGCCAAGCATTTCAGCGACTGAAGCACGGGTGATATCCGAAATAACAACCCCTACGGTTGTCGTTTTACGGCTTGCAAGTCCTCTCGCGATCACATTGGGACGATAGCCCAATTCTTTGATGACTTTTAAGACGCGTTGTCTTGTTTCTTCTTTTACTTTTTCAGGGTTGTTTAAGACGCGCGAAACGGTAGCTAGACTGACACCTGCAGCACCGGCGACATCATAAATAGTTGCGTTACTCATGGGTTCACCTCATTTTTTATACATCGTTAATTATATCATAGAATGAAAAGGCTTTCAAGTATTTATGAAAATATTTTCATTCGTTTACATACTTTTTTGCAGAATACTAATGAAAGAAAAACACGTTGGAAAACGTTCTCTAAATGATACACCTTCCCATGGAGTGTGCTATAATGATGGCGAACTTAAAACTCACCTACTTTAAGGCAGGCATGATGTCTGTCTTTTCCTTTGGAGGACCTATGCCAAAAATTGGATTGCGTAGCATAAAAACAGCGATTGCTGTCATGTTCACCATGCTATTAAACCTTGTTTTAACCCTCATTTCACCTACATTTGCACAGACCTGGTATTCCCCATTTTTTGCCGGAATCGCAGCAGTTTATTCGATGCAAAGAGAACACGCTCAAAGCTTTCGTCTCGCACGAATTCGCAGTCTAGGTTCCCTTTTTGGTGGTCTTTTTGGGATGTTTCTTGTCTTATTCCATGAGGCTATATTTCAACCTTATCTACTTGCTAACTATGGACCCATTGGTGATATGATCGTTTTATATGCACTCACCTCTGTGTTTACGGTTGTACTTATTTATTTACTTGTTGCTTTTAAGCAACATGATCTTGTATGGGTTGCAGCCTTAACTTACCTTTCGGTCACCATTTCACTGAGAAATAATCTCCCAGTCTATTTTTTTGCGATTAATCGTATTTCTTCAACCACTATCGGTGTCCTCATCACCCTTTTGGTCAATCAATTTCATCTCTATCGTTTTCACCACAAAGAAATTCTCTTCGTCAGTGGTCTTGATCAATGCTTATTAACCAAAGAAAAAAAATTGACATCCTATACGACTTACACCATGAATGGATTACTCAATGAAGGTTTAAACTTTACCGTGTCAACGACCAGAACACCTGCATCCTTATCGAAGATTTTTGCTAATGTCCCACTTCATCAAGAGATGATGATTATGAATGGTGCAGTCATCTATGATATGAATAAAGAGATGTACCTTGATATCAAATCCATCCCCAAAAAAGCTCAAGAGCATGTGGATAAATACTTCAAGATGAAAGAAAGAAATGTCTTTGCGTATACGATTATTGATCAAGCATTATCCATTTACCATACGAGTTTTGCTAATGTTGCTGAAGAAAAATTCTATCATGATCGAAAAAATGACTATTTCCGCAACCATATTAAAGGTCATCTCGACCCCCATGAAAGTGCTGTTTTTTACATCTTGATCGATCGAAAAGATGTCATCGACACCTATATTCAAGATTTAACTGCACTCGATACACATGAGCATTTATCTTTCCAGGTCTATCCTTATGATTTCTTTGATGAATATTACTTTTTAAAGATCTATTCATCAAAAGCATCTAAAGAAAATGCTTTAAACGAGTTTATTAAACGTCATGAAAAAGAAATGACAATCGCGTTTGGATCCAAATCATTTGATGTGGAATTTATGAAATTAAGTGATGTCTCCATCACACTATCTTCTGCCGATCAAGAAGCACTCGATGTTGCAGATATTGTACTGCCATCCGACAATCCTGATACACTTGTTAAATTGATGAAAAAATTATTTCATCATAAAGACCCCAAAGGATATCTTGAACAACTTAAACAACAACAAAAATAAAGAGGCTAAGATTAGCCTCTTTATCTTATTACCGCTTTTCTTTAATTCTTGATGCCTTGGCAGATAACGTACGGATGTAATGAAGTTTCGCTCTTCTTACTTTACCGGTCCGTGCCACTTCGATGCGGTCAATGGATGGTGTGTGTACAGGGAATGTACGTTCAACACCAATACCGTATGATACTTTACGAACGGTAAATGTTTCTGAAATTCCGCCACCTTGACGTTTGATGACGAGACCTTCAAACAACTGAATACGTTCGCGATTTCCTTCTTTAATCTTGACGTATACCTTAACGGTATCCCCAGGAGCGAAGGAGGGTACATCCTTGATATATGGCTTGGTTATCGCAGCAATCAAGTCTTGTCCTTTTAATCTTGACATGTTCGACTCACTCTCTTTCTTCCAATGTTCATATCCTATTGACAGCGGACCATTGTGCATAATTCTTGATACGGCTTTTTTATTATAACAAAGTTATAAGTAAGATGCAACTGTTTTTCTACTCATTTATCCCTGATTCATCAGTAATCGTGAGGGGTTCAATGGTGTAGTATGGATTTTCTTGTCTAAAGTAATCAGAGAAGAAAATCATTTCAAAAAATTGGATGGTATCATAGACATCTGTCTTTAATTGATAATAGGCGTCAAAATCGATCTCTCCATAGACGACTTCATCAAACATCACCATGTGGGTAAGTGAAATCCAGCTTGAGTATGATAGGATGATGGGACGATCTTCCCGAACATCAACAAATAAACTTTCACCATAATAGAAATCTTGATAGTAAGGAATACCGAGCAAATCGAGCACGGTAGGTGCTAAATCATAATGTGATGAGAGCATAGGACTATCTCCCGGATTTGTTCCTGGAATATAGAGGATAAAGGGGACTTTCTCGATTTCATATGGAATGTCACTGTTTGGTGTTTTTTCTAATGTGACATCTTGAGAAGAGTAATTTTTATGGTCACTATATAGGAGAATAATCGTATCATCCAGCAATGATTTACTTTCTAAATCATCAAGTAGGATACCTAAGCCTTCATCAAAATTCATCTGAGCTGCCGTAAGGGTACGGAATTCCATCGTTTCATCGACATAGTTGGGATCTTGATCAAGGATTTGATAATAAGCTTCAAGTTCACTGCGATATTTATCATGTGGTCCATGAGGGGTGACAGTGATGATGAAACTAAAGAATGGATCTTCTTGAATCGGTGCAATCAAATCTCTAAATTGGTCAAACATCACAGAATCTAATGGCCAGAAGTCATTTTCTTCAACCACCAAATCTTCCACAGCATAAAGGCGTTCAAATCCTAAACTCATATGCATTTCATCGCGATTGAAGAAATCACCGTAGTAGTCATGGAATGAATTTGCGGTATACCCATTGTTCTTTAACATAGAAGGTAATGATGTTGGATAGGCATTATCTCCATAGGTATACATGAAGTTGTCTCCTTGCATGTACATCATGGATGTTAATGATTTAAATTCAGCATCATAGGTGTAATTCGACTTCGCTGCTGAATAGAAATTACTGTAATAGACACCCATGTCCTTAAGACGGTAATAGTTTGGGGTATATTCTGGGGTGAAACCATATTCTTCACAGGTCTCACACATGATCATAATGACATTTTTACCTGCATACATACCAAATAGATCGGTTTGTGGAGCAAAGACTGATGTGACATCTTCATTGATTTCTTCTGCGTATTCATCGGCATAAATTAAAGGTTTTAACGCATTGGTAGTGTAGGTGACGATATCTTTTGCGTGATAGGTAATTGATCCAAATTTTTGGACGAATAATGCTTTATCAGAAGGGGTATTGAAGAGTATACGATCCGCTTGATCAATGACGTTTGGTGCAAACATGAGACCAAGTATAGAAATAATTAAATAGATAGTTCTTGAGATGGCGTGTCTTGGTTTGTTTTCAGGAAACATTTTGACGACTTTTTTCAGCATAATCGCTGCGGCGACAACAAATGAAACGATAATTAACCAAACGATCGCATTATACGCTTTGAGAGGATTATATTTAAGTCCAATCTTCATGGTGTTCTTACCAGATTCAAGCAGCATCGCGATGGATGTGACATCACTCTTGAAACGATAGAGTGTGCTATCGGTCACAAAGAAAGTGAACATGACTAAGATAAAAAATAGATAAGCGATGTAACGCCATTTGTTATTCTTAATGAATGCGAGAACAGATAAAACGAGCATCACATTGAAGAATGCGATGACATAATGTTCAAACGTGATGGAAAACCCATATTTCATGATGAAAATAAAATCAAAAGTAAACACCACAATCGTGATGAGTAACCATTCAATGAGATGGGATTTGGATGCTAGTTTCTTGATGAAATTCATAATTCTACCTCTTATGGCTAAAGCCATGTTTACTTAATCTTTACGTAATTATATTATATCGCTTCCCCTTAAATTGCAAGCAAGAGGAAACGTTTACTTCGTTGTTTGATTTACTTTTTTTAATATTTTAAGCTCTTCTTGGGATAATGTCAAATCCTTTAGAAGATCAGGTCGTTTCAAGGCTGTTCTTTGAACAGATTGTTCTTTCCGCCACAAGGCGATTTGTTCATGATGTCCAGATAGGAGTACATCAGGTACTTTATAGCCCTTATACTCTTCTGGTTTCGTATATTGGGGGTACTTTAGCCAACCTTGCTGCAAGCTATCTGTTTCTGATGATTCTTCGTGAATAACCCCTGGAACCAGTCTGGATATGGCATCTGTAATAATCATTGCAGGGATTTCACCACCAGTGAGAACGTAGTTGCCAATCGATAACTCAAAATCGATGAGTGATTCAACGCGTGCATCAATACCCTCATAATGACCACATAGCAATATAAGATGTTCTTCTTTTGCGAGTTCAGTCGCGATTTTTTGATCAAAGACCTGCCCTTGTGGACTAAGCATGATGACTTTAGTCTTGTCTCGTTTTAAGGTGTGAATTGCTTCATAAAAGGGAGGAAACATCATAAGCATCCCCGCCCCTCCACCATAAGGCGTATCATCAATACGCTGATGTTTAAGACTGCTGTATTCTCTAAGTTGATGGGTTTGGATGTCGATCAAGCCATCTTCAATCCCTCGCTTGATAATGGAGGTCGCCAAAAAAGCATCAAAAAATTCTGGAAATATCGTGATAATATCTATTTTCATAATAATCCCTCGATAGGTGTAATGATAATCTTTTCATCATTAACCTCTTTAACAAAAGCTTCAATGAAAGGCACCATGACCTTTTTTTGATCTTTAGTGAGTATTTCTAGTAAATGTCCCTGGGGTACAGGAATCACACTAACCACATGGCCCAGCATGAGTCCTTCTTCGTTATAACAAGGTTTATCGATCAATGATTGGTAATGATAATCGTCAGCTTCTAATTGATCACTCACATCCTGATCTGAATAAAGGTCAAATCCTTTATAAATTAAAACATCATTGATGTTATCAATGTTTTTGAACTTAACAATGAGCATATGTTGTTGCTGTCTCACACGCTCAATGGTAAAGGAGGTCTTAACTCCTCCTTTGATTATGTAAACTTCTGCACCAACGAAAAAGCGGTTAAAATCACTTAAATTGTAGATTTTAACCTCTCCTCTGATGCCATGTGTATTTGTTATATGACCAATATGATACTTGCTCATTGTTAAAATGAGTCGATATCGATTTGAACGCGCTTACCTTCTTTTGAAGCTCCGGCATAGACGATGGTGCGCATTGCACTCGCAATCTTGCCACCTTTACCGATCACACGACCTAAATCAGCTTCATTCACCAAGAGTTGGATAGTGATCAAATCATCTTCATTCGAAAGGATCTTTACGAGGACATCATCAGGGTTAACGACTAATGGCATTATCATATTTTTGATCAGTTTTTCAAAATCAACCGCCATGATTGGTTTCCCCCTTTACTTATTTTAAGACGCTGTATTTCTTGAGTAAGCTCTTCACAGTATCGGTGGGTTGTGCGCCATTGCCCATCCATTTTTGAACCTTGTCTTTATCGATATTAACAAGTCCTTGGAGGGGATCATAGGTGCCAACGATTTCTAAGAATTTACCGTCTCTTGAACGGGTAGACTCACTCGCGACGACTCTGTAGAAAGGCTTTTTGTTTGAACCAAAACGTTGCAAACGAATTTTAACTGCCATAATTTATTACACTCTCTTTCACTTTTTATTCTATCCACATCTATTATAATGATTTCTTCTCATCTGTCAAGTGTTTTTACTTAACAGTTTAAAAATTTAAATTAGAATCGAAAGTTTGTGATGTGGTGATATGTTTAAAGCCTTTGACATCTTTGAGTTGCTTTTTAAGTGTTTGTTCGCTTTCTTTATCCCCGTAACAAATGGCATATCCCAATTTTTGAGAGATGAAGGCGACATCCACAGGTAAATTCTTGAGTTTTTCAATCACTTGTTTCCCTTGATAAAAGATGATATATTGCATACGATTAGCGTACATGGCAACTTCCTCCTTTTTGGACAATTCCAAGTTTGTTGGGTGCTTTGACATGAGATGAGACGGATTGAGCCAATTCATTTAAGAACTCATTGATATCCTCTTGAACTTCCCTCTCTAGTTCAAAGTATCGTTTGACCTCTGGCTTTTCATACAGTGTAGCCTTTGTCATTGAGAGTTTCTTGATAGCTTCTTTATAATCGGGATGGTAGGACCCTCCCGTATTTAGAATATCCTCATAAATTGTTTTGGCTTTTTGAAAAGCATCAATTTCGATAGGGTAGAGTGATCCTATCTGTTGATCGAGCACTTTGAGTGTTTGGTATTTTTCGTCACGGCGAAGTTCGTCAAGAACTTGGTATGCTTGTATGATAATGTCTGTCAAAATAAATCCTCCAGTGTAAATTCTTCATATTCTCCTGGGTTGAGTGATCCCAGACTTAGTTTTCCTATTTGAATGCGTTTTAAGTTTAGCACTGTGTAACCAACGGCATGAAACATGCGTTTGACTTGATGAAACTTTCCTTCATCAATCGTAATGATGGTTAAATCATCTTTTGAGTGGATTTCCAGTGCTTTAGCAAGATAAGGTTCATTTTTACCATCAAGGATTGTGACCCCATCCAAGAGTTTTTGTTCGTTTTGAAACGGTCGATCCAATGTTGCTTCATAGACTTTTGGAAGATGAGATCTTGGTGATATGATCTGATGAATCATCGAGCCATGATTCGAAAGAATCAGAAGCCCTTCACTATCAATATCTAGTCGTCCTGCAATCGCTAAATCGAAACGATCATACGGTGCTTTAATCAAGTCAACGGCACAAGGATGTCTTGGATCGGTATTTGCCGAAAGATAGCCTTTGGGTTTATAAAGTTTAAGATAGATCGTCTCTTTATAAAAGATGGGATCACCATCGAGATAGATTGGTGCTACGTTAGGTTCTACTTGAATTCTTTGTGAGAAAATACGTTCATTTTTATAGGTGACTACATGATCGTTTAAAAATCGGGGAACATCATGTCTAGAGACATATTTTAATTGACTCAGAAACTTATCAATACGCATTTTTCGTCTCCTTATGCTATACTAAAAATGAGGTGTTAATGTATGCTAACTATGAAAAATGTGATTCGAGAAGGTCATCCGACACTCACGAAAATAGCCCAAGAAGTGAAACTCCCTTTATCCTCTGGGGATAAAAAACTTTTAAAAGATATGCTTGAGTTCATCATCAACTCACAGGATGAAGCGATGGTTGAAAAATATGATTTTAGACCTGCAGTAGGGATTGCGGCACCGCAACTTAATGTATCCAAACGCATGTTTGCTGTCCATGTCACAGACTTTGATGGCACACTTTATTCGTATGCACTCGTCAATCCTGTACTCAAAGAAAAATCGATGGATTTAATTTATGTTCCTGGTGGTGAAGGATGCTTATCTGTGGATCGTGACACTGAAGGGTTGACCCCTCGTTATGGATCGGTCACGTTTGAAGCTCTATCCTTCGATATTCCTTCTGGGGCTTTAATCCCAATTGAACTAAAATTATCTGGCTATGTCGGTATAGTATTCCAACATGAATATGATCACATCAACGGCATTATGTTTACGAGTAAACTCTTTCCCAGTCTGCCTAATGCAAAACCAGCTTTTGAGTTTGTGACTGAAGAGCAAGAAACTACTTAAAGATCATTTGTAGCAGTTTGATTTGATTTCTCAAAATGTCATCTTCGGTGACATTTTTTGTTTCTTCATCTGGGAAAATACGTCGTGATAATAATGATAATTGGGTGTCTTTCTTCTTCTTTTCGTTATTAAAAAGTTTCTTGAAGAAACCTTTTTTTTCGACTTCGGTTGTAAAGAGTGATGAATGATAGTGATGATCGGTCAGGATTAAACCATCGTAACGATCTCGGATCAATTTTTTCATAATTTTCAAGATATCTGTTTTTCCATATCCTATCAGTTCTGGATCACCTTGTTGATTCGCATCATGGGCAAAAAAGACAGATATATGACTTCTCAGGACGCGATAAGCTGTGGTAGTAGATTCATTATTGATCATGATTGAGACGGGATCAAAAGCGATGGATAAAACTTTCGATTTAAGTTTTTTTAAAAGATATGCATAAGTATTTGCTTTATAATGATCCATGAGCAAAACAATCTTCTTACTGCCTCGCATCGCAGCATCGATATAAGGTTCAATTCTTTTTTTAATCTCTTCAAATTCTTCCATGACATCATTAAACTCGGGTAATCTCAAGGTGAGCATATTAACCTTAAGACGGTCGGCCAGTTTAACCATGTACTTGAATTCATCTAATGCATTTGCATGCTTTCGATCATCATAAAGATCATATGGTGTTGATCCAGTATCGATTAAGGAAATATGCATTTTCATCGTTTTTAAATCTGTAATAAGTCGCTTGATGTCTCCATCAGAAAGTTCAATGAGTGGTTGGTTTTGGTAATTTTTGAGTGCAATCGCATCAATTCCAAATTCGAGAGCTTTTTTCTGACGATCTTCAAATGTACTTAATGATGCATAATCAAAGTAACCTGTTAATGTGACTCTCATAGAATCCTCCACTCGTACATGATAATTGCTCCAGCAACACTGACATTTAGACTCTCCACGCGTCCCGTTTCTATATGAACTGCTTGATCTGAGAGTTGTTTCAATTCTTGATGAATGCCATGTCCTTCATTACCCAAGATGAGCACCATCTTTTCTGAGGGTATTATCTTCCCCTCATCGTGAGCATCCGCATAATAAATTTTATAGCCTTGGTTTTTCAGATCCATTAATTCATCCTTTAAAGGCTTTCTTTCCACATAAACGTCAAAGATGGATCCTTTTGACGCTCGAATCGTCTTTTCATTATAAAGATCGGCACATTGAGGGCTGAAGATGATGTGCAGAAAACCAAAGGCTGCTGCACTTCGAATCAAAGCACCGACATTATCGGGATCTTGAACATCATCTAATACTAAAATTCGATTTGACGTTTTTTTCGTCACCAATTTTTTACAGACAGCAATTTGATCAAATGATGTTTCTGTTTGTTGAAATTCTGCAAATAAAACCGGGTCATAAAGCGTTCCTTCATGATTTGGATTAGAGGTAAGAATTTCCTGAATGGTCCCTTCTTTTTTCGCTGCTTCAATCAAATGGGGGCCATAAACTAAAAACAATCCATGTTGGTCACGGTATTTCTTTAGTTTAAGGGATAGATAGAGTTTGTATGTTTTATTTTGTTTGGATGTGATCATCGGGTGTCATCAACTCCATTTGCATTGCTTGGATGGCATCTTTTAATTGTATGCCATACGAAGAGATAATATAAGGAAAATCTTTGGTAATGGTTAATGTTTGAATGTTTGATATAGTTTCATCTATCAACCATTCTTGATGGATAGGGGCCTCATAGGTAAGTGCAAGTTTAGTCACCGGTTTTGTGACCGGTTGTTTTGGAACATAAATGCTGCAACAATCTTCATAAGGTCTGATTGAAATCTCATAGGTTCCAATTTTTTTCGCCTGTTCAATCACCTTGAGTTTGTCATCGGTGATCAATGGTCTTAAAATGGGTAGCTGCGTGACTTCTTCAATGACTTTTAGAGAAAATAGGGTTTGTGAAGCAACTTGCCCTAAGGATTCGCCGGTGATTAAGCACATATTTTTCCGTTTAATAGCCAATCTTTCCGCAATGCGCAACATCATTCGTCGCATGACCGTAATCTGATAGGGATCAAAGACATCATGTAGTATTTTATCATGAATTTGATAAAAAGGGATGAGATGAAGCGTGATCGCACCATTGGCGGTATAACCTGCAAGCGTTTTGGCAAGTTCTACTACTTTATCCACCGATTCTAAAGGCGTCAGAGGACTCGATTCAAAATGAATGAGTTCCAGATCAATGCCTTGTTTAATGGCTAAATAACCTGCGACTGGACTGTCGATACCACCACTGATCAAAAGCATTCCTTTCCCCTGAGATCCATAGGGAAATCCACCCATTCCAGGGATCCGTGTCAAATAAAGATAGGCTGCTTCATGACGAAATTCAATGTGTAAAACAACTTCAGGATGTGTTAAGTCAACCTTCATTTTCCATTTCGAGCCATCGATAATGGGTTTGGCAACACAGTGGGTAATCTCTTGACTCGTTAAGGGGAATCGTTTATTTTGTCTTTTGGTTTCAATCTTGAACAAAACACCATCATGATTGACTTCTTGATTGAGGATTTCTTGACCCAGTTTTATAATATGATCTAGATCGGGTTCAGTTAGATAGGCGATACTGAAGTCTAAAATCCCTGGGATTTTTTTGAGTGTCGTGATGATTTCATCTTCATCTTTCGCTTGATAGTCGATAAAAATACGATCATGACGCAACGTATAGTTAACCTCAAATACACTCAGTTGTTTCATCATATGTTCTCGGACTTTCTTTATAAAAAAACCGATGTTTTGTTGCTTGAGCATCATGTCCCCAAAGCGAACCAAAATACGTTTTGTCATGTCATCACCACGTCTATTTTATCATACATATGCTATAATGATGAGGGTGGTGATAACATGAAATATCAAGATATTTTAGAAACAATGAAAGCTTTAATTGAAGAACAACCCAACGAGATCGCAATCCTTTCCAATGCTTCCGCGCTGATTAATCAGTCATTTGATCACATCAATTGGGTTGGCTTCTATCTTTATGATGGCAACAATCTCACCGTAGGTCCTTTTCAAGGAAAAGTCGCATGTTCAATCATCCCTCTAGGTAAAGGGGTGTGTGGTGAAGCAGCACTTTTGAAGAAAACACTTACCATTAAAGATGTCCATCAGCACGAAAATCACATTGCATGCGATGCGAATAGTCAATCCGAATGTGTCGTTCCCATTTATCTTAAGGATCGATTATATGGCGTTTTAGACGTCGATAGTCCCATCGTTAATCGGTTTGATTCTGATATTGTGATCTTTTTTGAACATTTCGTCGATTTACTGATTAAACAATTGACAAAAGCTACCCTATAGGGTAAAATGAAAAGCGTCGGTAAAAAGCAGGCAAGAGATTCATCGTGATGCGATCCCTACCCATCAGGGAGCCCCTAGTAACCATTTACTGCTTAATGGCGAACAGAACATCGGGATACTTACGAAAGAAATCCATTGCAGTTTTTGCCTACCCAAACTACAAAGGAGGTAAAAATTATGTCACGTTTCACAGGATCCACATGGAAGATTTCACGTCGTCTTGGTTATTCACTTTCCGAAACTGGTAAGGAACTTAAAAAGCGTCCTTTCGCACCCGGTCAGCATGGTCAACGTCGTGCAAAACAATCCGACTATGGTATGCAGCTTCATGAGAAACAAAAAGTGAGATTTACGTATGGCGTATCTGAAAAGCAATTCAGAAAGACATTCGAAGAAGCGAATGTTAGAGAAGGTAAGCATGGTGAAAACTTCTTAAAATTGCTTGAATCCAGATTAGACAATGTCGTCTATCGCTTAGGTCTTGCTAAAACTCGTGCACAAGCGCGTCAACTTGTCAATCACGGTCATTTCTTGGTCGATGGTAAAAAAGTTGATATTCCATCCTACCGTTTAGTTCCCGGTCAAAAAGTTGCTCTCAAAGAAACTTCACGCGGACTCAAGGTAGTTACAGACGCTCTTGAAGGTCAATATGCATCCGTTGATTTCGTCAACTTTGACAAAGACACCATGACAGGAACATTTGTTCGTTATCCAGAACGCAACGAAATCCTACAAGAAATTAACGAACAGCTAATCGTTGAATTCTACAACCGTTAATTAAGAAAAGATCATTCATTTGAATGGTCTTTTTTTCTTATATCTATCATAAAAAAAGCACTCAAGTGAGTGCCTTATGAGACGAGTTGAACATTTTTTAAATGGACAATTCTTTTTTTGTCTTGTTCGTCTTTAACCAGTGCAAGTTCAAACCGATGAACGCGAACAATTTTATATGAACAGTCAGTAACTTCAGTTACATGTGGGTAAAGATACAGTGTTCTACCTTCTCTAAACTCCACTAAATAGTCAGGAATCATGTGCTTTTTGTAGCGGTAGCCTTTAAAAAATCCTCCGACTTCGACCATATCGTCCTTAAATTTCTGAGGATATGGAATGTTTTCTTGGTTGCTAATCATTTTAATGATCTTGCCATTGAGTGAACGTTTAATTCGTTTCATGTTCACTAGCAATGATATTAACAAGAGTACCATCACAACTAGTGTGATGACGTAACCGAGAAAGAAATCATTAAAGTAGAATAATACTGCAAAGTAAAAACCTAAGGTTGCTAGAGCAGCAACTAAGTGCAAGATAAGCATGCGTCTTCTTAAGAGATGAATGTATTGATAGATCATGATGTCGTATCTCCTTTAATTGTCTATTTGTCTACGGTGAATAATGAACTGCTTGTGCTTGATGTCTCTCACTAAAAAATAATGATAGCGATAATGATCAAGCACCTCATAGAAGGTTCCATTTGTTAATGGATGATCCAGCGGTGGATATGTGAAGGCATGTCTGCCTTCAACACGTTCAACAAATTCAACAGGAATCGCTCTTCCTTCAAACATATAGACTTGATGAAAAGCTTTTCTTTTAATTTCACTGATCGGAAACGATACAGGATAATGGGACTTTGCGGGTGCTTCTTTTAGAAGAATTCGCTTACCAACAGCAAGATCACTTAGATGATGTTGCAAAACATCGTTGGCATAAAATAACCCCGAAGTCAAAATCATAAAAACAACAATGATGACGATGAATTGATCGTCATACTGACGAATCAAAAATCCATAAAGGACGATAAATCCTAACAAGATGACAATCATCATCAACTCGATAAAAATACTTAAAAACATAATCCGTTTCATGAAATTCCCCCTACTTCATGTATACCAACATTTTACCAACGAATAAAACCAACGTCAAATAACTTTACTTAAATTACATTATTTTACGATATCATGCATGATGAAACGACTTTTATGTTAATTATAGCATCATATATGATATTTTATGCAAAAAAACTATGGCTTTATTTTCATTTGATTCTTTTATGAATCTTGATAAAAAAAACCCCTAAGGGTTTATTTTAATGCAGCACGCACTAAGGTTAAATAGGACTTTGGATCAAGCGATGCGCCACCGACAAGTGCACCATCAATATCTGACATAGCGAGTAAACTGTCAACATTCTTGGTATTCACAGAACCCCCATAAAGAATCCGTAATTGACTGGCTACATCATCACCATAAAGTTCTTTGATGACAGCACGTATACCCATAATAGTTTCATTGGCTTGTTCTGGAGTTGCAGTACGACCTGTTCCAATGGCCCAAATAGGTTCATAGGCAATAACCGTCTTTAAGGCGTCTTCAGTGGATAGGTTACGATAAGCTTTTTCTACTTGTGCTTTAACAAAACGATCGGTGGTGCCTTCTTCTCTAGTTTCTAAAGATTCTCCAACACAGATAATTGGTGTAATCGATTCTTTCACAGCGGTTAATGCTTTTAAATTCACAGTTTCATCTGTTTCATTAAAATACGCACGGCGTTCACTGTGTCCAATAACAACATAATCCACACCATATGATTTAAGCATGGCTGCAGAAATTTCGCCGGTGAAAGCACCTTCTTCTGCATAATGCATATTTTGTGCACCAATTCTCAAGTTTTCACCTTCACGCTTGACGAGATCGCGTAAAAAAATGGCGGGAGCACAGATGACTGACTCAACTAAGTCACGATCGGGAACCTCAACATTGACCGCGTAGATGAAAGCAAGTGCATCATCTTTGGTCTTATACATCTTCCAGTTCCCTGCAATAAGTGGTTTTCTTGCCATAGCTTTATCCTAAAATGGATGCGACATCTTTGATTGCTTCTTCAGCACGTGTTCCACGAGCCACAATTCGCACGTTTTCTCCATGAGGAACTGCAAGTGACATGAGTGCAAGAATAGACTTGAGGTCAACAATCTTGTTGTGGTAGTGTAATTCGATTTCTACCGCGTATTTGGATGCCGTTTGAACGACTTTTGCTGCTAGTGCAGCGTGTAATCCTTGAGTACTGCTAATCATAATTTCTTTTTCCATAAATATCCTCCATTAAAACATTGGTGGCGTACTAATCCATAGCACTTTAGCATTTTGGTGGCTGTGGTTAATGAGATAGTGTTCTTTGTTTGCTAAGTAATAAAATGTTTCGCCTTTTCTTATTATATGTCTTTTTTTATTTAATACCAGGGTGACTTGTCCTTCGAGCACATACCCAAATTCTTCCCCTGCGTGTGGATCATCAATCTCTGATTGACCTCCCGCTTCGAGGTCGATAATGATGGGTTCCATTTCATATTTTAACGCATTTGGAACAATCCAACTGATGAAATGCTTTAATTCTTCGTTTTCTTTAACATAAAAGTCTTCTTTTTTATAGACGACTGTCTGTTCTTCTTCCTTGCTGAAAAACTCATGGATATCTGTACCTAACACTTCAAGGATGGCAAACAATGTTTGCATCGAAGGTGAGGTTAAGTTGTTTTCAAGTTGTGAGATATAACCTTTGGTTAACTCTAAGCGATTGGCAAGTTCTTCTTGGGTGAGATTATTGCCTAAACGGAGTGCTCGTATTTTTTTACCGATGTCCATTATTTGTCATCGACGCATGCAATCCCTGGGAGAACCTTTCCTTCGAGGTATTCAAGGGATGCGCCACCACCCGTAGAGATATGGGTAAAGCCATCGCTTAAACCAAATTGAATCACTGCAGCCGCAGAGTCGCCACCACCGATAATGGTCGTTGCACGATCTTTAATCGATGCGATTGTTAAAGCAACGCTCTTAGTTCCTTCAGCAAATTTGGGGAATTCAAAGACGCCAAGCGGACCATTCCAAACGACGGTTTTCGCGTTTTCAATGTAGGATTTGAAAATGTTAATGGTATTGGGACCGATATCTAATCCGAGTTCATCAGTAGGAATTTGATCGATTGCACGAACATTGCGTTCAGTTTCTGGATCAAATGCTTTGCCTGTGAACACATCATTACCGAGTTCAATCTTACCGTTAGCTTGTTCTAAAAGTTCTTTGGCAAGTTCCACTTTGTCCACTTCAAGTAAGCTCTTACCGACTTCATAGCCCATGGCTTTGAAGAAGGTGAATGCCATCCCACCACCAATAAGAACTTTATCCGCAATCTTTAATAAGTTTTGGATGACTTCAATCTTATCGGAGACTTTAGCGCCACCTAAAATCGCGACGAATGGACGTGCTGGATTTTCAAGGGTTCCACCAATAAAATTGATTTCTTTTTCTAATAAGAAACCAGCGACAGTTGAACCGATGTTTGCAGCAATTCCAACGTTAGATGCTGCATCACGGTGTGCAGTTCCAAACGCATCATTGACAAATACATCACCAAGTGATGCCCAATATTTACCGAGTTCGGGATCATTATTGGATTCTTTCTTACCCTTAAGATCTTCAAAACGGGTATTTTCAAACATGAGAACTTCACCATCTTTAAGAGCATTCACTGCTGCTTCGAGTTCAGCGCCACGTGTGAATGGAACAAAGTTGACGTTTTGATTTAAATGCTCTGCTAAACGCTTTGCGACTGGGGCGAGACTGTTCTTTGCCTTGTCAGCTTCATCTTTGACACGTCCTAGGTGTGAAAAGACGATTGCGCGTCCACCATTTTCTAAAACATACTTAATCGTAGGTAATGCTTCGACGATACGATTTTCATCGGTAATAACCCCATCTTTCATGGGCACATTAAAATCGACACGAATCAAGACTTTTTTGCCTTTGACGTTAATGTCTTTTACTGTTTTTTTAGCCATCATTATTCCTCCTTAAATGATGTCATTGTCTTTGTTTTTAGCCGCTCTTATTATAACACCATTTCTAAACATTTACTATATGAATGTCAATGAAAGTGTTTTACTTTAGTATTTCTAATTTTTCCGAGTTTCTTTACCATGATTTCATAGTGAGTTTGTGTCATATTAACTTCAAGGATTGATTCACTTATAAAGTGGATATAAAACCGTCTATTTTCGGTGTAGACGCATTTGATGCTTGCCTGGTTAATCCACATCATCTCATAGTCTCTAATCCTTCCTACAGGAATAAGCATCATTTCATCACACAAATAGAGCGGGACACCGTATGAATAACCAAAATTTTGTTTGACGGCTTTTAAATATCCAGCGTAGCTAAAAAGATGTCTAAGACACCATTGTTCAATGATCCATGGCATACTATGTTTGATGATTTGTTTTCCATGGTTATGATAAATGAGCGTTCCCTCTGGACAATGCTGCATATATTCGATCATAGATTTCTCCAAAAAAAAAGGCCCTTAGGGCCTTAATTTTATGCTTGAGGTTCTTCAGCGGGAGCTTCTTCCTTTGCAGGAGCAGCTTTCTTCGCTGGTTTCTTGGGTTGATATTCTTCTTCAATGAGAACAAGACGTTGTTCGTCTTCTGGATTGAAGAAATGACACTTGTTCATATCGAGAGCTAACTTCATCTTATCACCGATGCGAACGCCTGCGCGTGCATTGATGCTTGCAACCACGTTATGACCATTGATGGTGGTGTAAAGGTTTGTTTCAGAACCTAAAAGTTCAGCGACGTCAACTACGATATCAAGAACGGCTTCTGGATAGGTGTCTAAGACCACTTGTTCATCATGAATATCTTCTGGACGAATACCTAAAACGACTTCTTTACCGACCATACCGTTGGAGCGGATAATTTCAAACTTGTCATTGGGAACCTTAATCTTATGATCGCCTGCAATAAAGAATTGGTCTTTACCAACAGTTCCACGCACGAAGTTCATCGGAGGTGTTCCGATAAAGCCAGCAACGAACATGTTATTGGGGTTATCATAAATTTGTTTTGGTGCACCCACTTGCATGATATAACCATCCTTCATGACAACGATACGGCTTGCCATCGTCATCGCTTCAATCTGGTCATGGGTGACATAAATCGTCGTAGTTTCAATCTTATTATGAAGTTTGATGAGTTCGCCTCTCATTTGAACACGAAGTTTCGCATCAAGGTTGGATAGAGGTTCGTCCATTAAGAAGACCTTGGCATTACGAACGATCGCACGACCGAGGGCAACACGTTGTCTTTGACCACCGGATAATGCTTTTGGCTTACGCTTTAAGTATGGGGTTAATCCAAGAATTTCTGCAGCTTCTTGTACTTTTTCATTGATGACATCTTTTGGCATCTTTCTTAATTTCAAACCGAATGCCATGTTGTCATAAACACTCATGTGGGGATAAAGCGCATAAGATTGGAACACCATCGCGATATTTCTATCTTTTGGTGCTTTATCGTTGACGAGTTCGTCATCGATGTAAAGTTCGCCTGAAGTGATTTCTTCAAGACCAGCGATCATACGAAGTGTGGTTGACTTTCCACATCCGGATGGACCGACGAAAACGATAAACTCTTTATCTCTGATGTCAAGGTTAAAATCAAAAACGGCTTGTACACCATTAGGATAAACTTTATTAATGTCTTTCAGTTTTAATGTTGCCATATGTATCTCCCTTTTACGTATTATGGGTTTATTATAACAAGGTTATCTGCAAAAAAAAATGTGCACATTGCACACTTTTTAACCGATGAGATTATAGATCAAATGAGCATCCATAAACTTTCTTGGATCAAAACCAGTCATTTGCGTAAATTTATCCAAACGCTGGATCAAGGTATTACGATGGATATAGAGTTTTTTCGCAGCATGAATCATGTTTAAATCGGACTCAAAATAAGTAAGTAGTGTCTCTAACATGACCTGATCATCATAAAACTTACGTAAGATAAATCGTTTGAAAGGTTCATCGACTTGGTGACCTAAATAAGTCAAAATTCGGGCATTATCGAGATAATAATACGTTCCAAAAGGAATCTTTTTTAAGATGGAAATGATGTGTACATAGGCTTCTAAGCGTTCATGTTCCTGTTGATACGTGTGTGAGACGTACATTCTTAAATCAGTCAGTGTATCTGTCATGACGTTTAAGATGACATCTTCAAAGTACTCGTCGACATCTCCTGTAAAAAAGAATGTCACACCATCATCTCTTTTTTTGATCTCTGTGATATGGATAAACTCAGAAAAGAGGGACACCAAAATTGTCTCATCTAACTTATCATGTGTCTTGGTTTCGATGATTAAAAATTTTAGCATCATAATCTCCTTTGTAATTGATTTATATTCCTAAATATTCACGTAGTTTATGAAGACCTAAAATCACCGCTTGATCTTCTGTAAAATCCACGACAACACCGATCACTTGATTGCGCATGTTAATCACAGCACCACCTTTGACGTATTGATCCACGGGGATGTTGACATAATAGAAATCATTCTCTTCATCTTTATGACTCAAAAGACCCATGAGCATGGAGTTGTGAACTTGTTGATAATTGCTGATCATCATGATCGGTTCATTATCGAGAGGGACGTAGGAAGAAAACAATAGTTTTCTGATTTTAGCAATCGACACCTTGGTATCAAAGATCAATTTTGCAAGACCTAGATCTTCATTTCGATTAAGCACTAATGCCGTATAGGCACGATTCGCGAAATCATAAATTTGTACCGTTAGAGTTGCATTAGGAATATCCGTTGAGACAACATCAAAGGATGTGAGGACTCGTAGAGAATCATCGTAGATTTGATAAATGAATCCCGAACCTTCTTTTTCTTGCAGGAGAATGCCTAAATTATCACGAATGGTAGTCTTAACAATGACCATGCCAGGTATGGTAAAATTCGAGATTTCATTGATAAAACCATCAAAATAAGTCTCGTCCAAAATGTCTTCGCTAATGTATGCATCATATTGATTCGCTAGTAATTCCTCAGGTGATAATTCTCGATTACACGACATAAGGAGGACAGATGTGAAAAATAAGACAAAAATCATCATCATTTTCTTCATGATCTCGCCTCCCGGTATGAAAATTCATGCAAAGTCAAAAATTCCTTTACTTTAGAAATTGGAATGATAAAGGAGTAGTCAGCAATGTTACTACCACCAGTAAAATTCCCCGCAAAAACGATCCCAATAAGTTCAAAATCATTATTGATCGCGCCACTACCTGAAGATCCAGATTTTAATGGTAAATCAGCGATCATGACTTCAAAATCGATATTGATTACAGTCGAAGGTAAATCGATGGTCACATCACCATAATCAAGGAGAATTCCTGTATTAATCGCGTTCGATTGACTTTCTGGATACCCGATAGTGGTGACATCAAGATTGATTTCATGATTTTCAGGAGCAAATGGAATCGCTAAAACTCTGCTCAATCGTTTGCGGATGCGGAGTACTGCAAGATCATAATCGCGGTCTCCCACCATATAGGTCGCTGGATATTGGTTATTTTGATAATCATAAACGGTATAGGTGGATTCACTCACGTCTTCATCATAGACAACGTGGTTATTAGTTAAAATATAGAAATAAAGTGCATCATCATAAAACACGATCCCTGAACCTAAGGCAACCGAGGATTGATTGGAGGATAACCGTTTCACTTTAACGACACCTCTGACAATATTTTCAGAGATATGATTGAGAAAGCTAATTCGTTCTAAATAGGTATCCTGATTTTCTTGTAAATGCTCTTCGTAATCTTGGTAGATTTCATCATAATCGAGTCCTGCTGTGCAAGCATTCAATATGAGGAGCATGATGATGAATAAAAACAAAAGCGTCTTTTTCATGACACATCACCTTTAGTTTATTTTACGCTATTTACCCTAAATAAAAAAGATATTTGCCAAGTTTTGCAAATATCTTCGTTATTTTCTACATAAAATTAACCGATTGAACCTTCCATTTCAAGCTTAATCAGTTGATTAAGTTCAATTGCATATTCCATAGGAAGCTCTTTAGCGAAAGGTTCGATGAAGCCCATCACAATCATTTCTGTGGCTTGCTCTTCGGTTAAGCCACGACTCATGAGATAGAAGAGTTGCTCTTCCGAAATCTTAGAAACAGTGGCTTCATGTTCCAAAAAGACATCAGAATTACGGACTGTATTCGTAGGAATCGTATCAGAGAATGAATAGTCATCAAGGATGATGGTATCACATTCAACATGGGCTTTTGCCCCTTTGGCTTTTTTCCCAAAGTCGACTTTACCACGGTAATTGACAGAGCCACCACCTCTAGAAATCGATTTGGAAATGATGGTTGAGGTCGTATTAGGTGCGACATGAATCATTTTCGCCCCAGCATCTTGGGTTTGTCCTTTCCCAGCAAACGCGATGGAAATGGTGGTTCCTTTCGCATATTCACCGAGAAGAATGCACGATGGATACTTCATATTCACATTGGATCCAATGTTACCATCAATCCATTCCATATGACCATTTTCATAAACAAATGCACGCTTAGTGACGAGATTGATGACATTAGTTGACCAGTTTTGAATTGTTGTATAACGGCAGGTGGCATTTTTATGAACCACGATTTCAACGATCGCTGCGTGAAGTGAGTCTTTGGAATAGACTGGGGCAGTACATCCTTCGACGTAATTGACATAAGCGCCTTCATCAACGATAATGAGCGTCCGTTCAAATTGTCCCATTTGATCAGAATTGATTCTAAAATAGGATTGTAAAGGTTTAGGCACTTTCACACCTTTAGGGACATAGATAAATGATCCACCACTCCAGACTGCGCTATTAAGTGCTGCGTATTTATTATCACCATATGGAATCACAGTACCAAAGTATTTTTTAACTAAGTCTGGATGATCGCGAAGTGCGGTATCCGTGTCAACATAGATTACACCTAGTGCTTCTAGTTCTTTTTGTGTATTATGATAAACAACTTCACTTTCAAACTGTGTTGATACACCGGCAAGGAAGTTGCGTTCTGCTTCAGGAATGCCTAATTTTTCAAAGGTATCTTTGATTTCAGTAGGTACTTCATCCCAGCTAGTTTCTGCTTTCTCACTGGCTTTGATGAAGTAGGTGAATTCATCAAAATTGATAAATGATAGATCAGGTCCCCATGTTGGATTCTTGAGTTCAACAAACTTACGATAGCTCTTTAAACGGAAATCAAGCATCCAATCTGGTTCTTTTTTATATTGACTAATGGTACGAACGATATCCTCGTTTATTCCTTTTCCTGTCGAAAAAACAGTTTTCGAATCCGTATGCCAACCAAATTGATATTCACCAACAATCTGGTCTATTTTCTTTTTATTATCATCCATGGTATATACCCTCCTTAATTTTTAAAATCGCTTGTTCAGCCGCTTTCCATGCCAATGTCGCACATTTAACTCTTGCGGGAAATTGCGAGACATTTTGGTAGGCAAGCGCATCACCTTTTAAGATCTGAGGATTATAAGGATATCCTTTGATCATCTCATAAAACTCTTTAATAATGGCTTCTGCATCCGCAGTTTCTTGATTCATCAACGTGATTGACATCACACTTGCTGATGAGCAACAAATTGAACATCCCGTCCCTTGATGCTTGACATCAACGATATGACCATCTTCAATTTTGACCTGTACGGTCATTTCATCGCCACATGAAGGATTATTCAAGTGGACCGTCATATAACTGTTATCAGCGACAATCCCCTTGTTTTTGGGGCTTTTGTAGTGTTCCATAATAAGTTGACGGTAGAGTTGTTCAATGTTCATAATAATCTCCTAGAAGCCTAAAAAGAAGTCTCGTGCTGCTTTGACAGCATCGATGAATATATCGGCATCACGCACGTCATTGTAGACGTGAAATGACGCTCTTAATGTCGAGGTGACACCTAAAAATTGTGACACGAGTTGTGCACAATGATGCCCTGCTCTAACGCTCACCTTATATTGATCGAGCATCGTAGCGATATCATGCGGATGAACGGTATCCACATTAAAACAGATGACAGGATTATCCGCTGTTGGATTATATACCGTAATTCCCTCTAGTTGTTGTAGTTTTTTGAGGGTGTATTGATGAAGCTCATGGGTATGTGCATGCATCTGATCAAAGCCTATTTGATGGATATAATCAATCGCTGCAGCAAGACCAATCGCGCCACTGATCACAGGCGTACCTGCTTCTAGTCGCATCGGTGCTTCCTTCCAAGTAGCTGATTCTTTGGTGACTTGGTCGACCATTTCTCCGCCGTATTCGAAAGGTTCTAGTTGATCAAGAAGATGTTTTTTCCCATAGAGGACACCTACACCTGATGGACCGAACATTTTATGCCCAGAAAACGCTAAGTAATCCACATCGAGATCTTTGACATCGATTGCCATATGAGGGACAGATTGGGCACCATCAAGGACAACAACCGCACCCATAGCATGGGCATGTTGGGTGATTGCTTTAATCGGTGTTAAATAGCCAAGAACATTGGAAACATGCGTGAGTGCAACCACTTTGGTTTTCTTCGATAGTACGGAGAGAAATCCTTCTTCTGTGATGCGTCCTTCTTTCGTTAAAGGGACGTAGATGAGTTTCGCTTTCGTATGTTTGGCAACCATCATCCATGGCAGGATCGATGAATGATGCTCGAGTTCACTGGTGATGATTTCATCCCCTTCATGAAGCAGTCCCATATAAGCATGAGCCACCATGTTGAGTGCACTGGTTGCACCTCGTGTGAAGACAATTTCTTCATGAGATGCATGAATGAATTGTGCCACTTTTTCTCGTGCACCTTCAAAAAGCATCGTCGTTTCATACGCGAGATCATAAGCCCCTCGGTGAACATTAACACCAAGCGTTTGATAGTAATGGTCCACTTGATGAATCGCTGCTTTCACTTTGAGTGCTGAAGCTGCAGAATCAAGGTAGATTATATTCGGTTGTTTTTGATAGACAGGAAAATCCTCTCTAATGTTTTTAACATCGATCATATTCTTGAATTGACTAAATGAACAAATCTCTCTCTGAGTGGTTCATCATCGATTTCGTCAACGACAGGCTTTAAGAAGCCATTGATGATGAGTTTTTCTGATTCACTCTTGGTTAGCCCACGGCTCATTAAATAATATAATTGGTTTTCTTCAATCTTTCCGATGGTTGCGCCATGACCAGCTTTTACATCATACTCATCGATGAGTAAGATGGGATTGACTTCAACGATGGCTTGATCGGATGTGATGATGCCCTTTAGGGTTTGAAAAGCATTTGCATGCTTCATCCCTTTCTCGATTTTTTCGACACCATTGAGAATAATACGTCCTTTTTTATTGGCGATTCCGATATTGGTCATATCACCAAAGGTATTAGGTGCTTTATGGACAATGAGCACATCAATGTTTTGAATATTTTCATCTGAGGATACTGCGATAGCGCGCATTTTAACTTCTGCACCTTCACCCACGAGGTCTACGTGCATTTTTGCATCGATAATTTCAGAAACAAAGCCACCAAGCAAATTGAGTTTTGCGTCTCTTTCTGCGGTGAAATAGTGTTCAACAAGCGCTTTTTGACTTGCAAGTTCACACACCAAAA
>CALMNM010000149.1 GCA_937868795.1 uncultured Acholeplasma sp. | reverse complement strand
GATTAATATGGTTAATAAAAAGAGTTCATATCCAAGATGGAATGATCTCTTTTTTAATATGATATTGACTTGAATAAAAGTTTAGTATAAATTAGATCAGTTAATTACGTGACTAAAATATTGAATAAACTATCCTCGAAGTATTGACGTGACCAATTTTGTTTGTGAGTTTGTATGGAAATTAAGCAATGGGATTCAAATAAAAAAGAGAGCACTTATCGATAATTATCGATCCGAACTCTCTTTATTTTTTACTTCAATGTAAAACTTAACATCCAAATATGCTTTTCAAAACTCGATAGTGTCTGAATGATGAGATCAGCAGTGACTTCATCTTCAAATTCTTGTGCTAACTTTAAGACTTCCTTTAATTCAATGACAAGCAATTTAAAGTCATCTAGGATGTGTTGGAGCATTTCTTCTGGTTTTTCAACACCACTCGCTTCCTTAAGTGATGTAATCGCTAAATAGCCTTTAAGGTTTGATACGGGTTGTCCTCCAATCATGAGTAAACGTTCTGCAAACGCATCATACACTTCATTGACTTCGTCATAGAACTCTTCGAATTTTGCGTGGAGTGGATAGAATTGAGGACCAGTGACATACCAGTGAAAATGATGCAATTTTGTAAATAAGACACTAAAATTTGCGACCTGCTTGTTTAGAGCTTGATAAAGTTTTTCCATGGTTTCTTTTCCTTTCTTTCTTATATTTCACCTTCATTATATCATAATTGCTTCAAGATTTTCGTAAATACACCCTAATCACGAAAACACCATATTTCTTATCAAAAGGTGTGATTATCATGGTAAAATACCCCGTTTTATGGTACGATGTTTAACGGGTGATATTATGTTTGATCGTTTATCCATCATGGAACAACGCTATCAAGAAATACAAGAAAAACTAGGCACAGGAACCCTAGACGTTAAAGAGATGACCACGCTTTTAAAAGAACTGAGTTCATTAGAAGACCCAGTCGAAGCGTATCGCTTTTATCAAACGAAGAAAACAGAACTTGAAGATCTCGAGTCACTTTTAGAACTAGAGACCGATCCGCAACTCATTGAAATGGCAAAAATGGAAATCGATGCCCTCGAAGAATCATTAGTACAAACAGAAGAAAAACTAAAAATTCTCCTCCTCCCTAAAGATCCTAACGATGATAAAAACGTTATTGTCGAAATCAAAGGGGCAGCTGGTGGTGATGAAGGAAACATCTTCGCAGGTGATCTTTTCCGTATGTATTCCCGTTACGCAGAATCCAAAAACTGGAAAGTCGAAATCCTCTCCGCATCAGAAGGTGCGATGGGCGGCTTTACCTCGATTGAATTCATGGTGTCTGGAAAACTAGTTTATTCCCTCTTAAAATATGAATCTGGGGTTCATCGTGTGCAGCGCGTGCCTGAAACGGAATCGATGGGACGTGTGCATACTTCCACTGCGACAGTGCTTGTCATGCCAGAAGCAGAAGAACTAGAAGTCGATGTCAAATGGGATGATATCCGTTTCGATACCTTTAACTCTTCAGGTCCTGGTGGACAATCCGTGAACACAACGAAATCTGCTGTTCGCTTAACCCATTTACCGACCGGAATGGTGGTAGATTGTCAAGAAGGGAAAAGCCAACACGAAAACAAAGATAAAGCGTTCCGCTTATTAAAAGCTCGTATCTATGACATGTTTTTGCAAGAACAACTAGAAAAAGAAGGGGCAGAACGCAAAGCCCTTGTTGGACGTGGTCAACGAAGTGAAAAAATTAGAACGTATAACTACCCACAAAACCGTGTCTCAGATCACCGAATTGGGTTAACCCTTCAACGTTTAGATGTGATCATGGAAGGTCGCCTAGACCTCATCATCGAGCCCTTAATCAATGAATTTCAAAAGCGTCAGCTTTTAGGAGAAGACGTGTGACCTACGATCAATTACTAAAACTTGCCTATAAAAAAGTTTATCAACATGACGCTGAGGAAGAAGCAGCGAAACTCTTACTATTAGAACTTTCAGGGATGACACCTCATGCGTTTTATTTGTCGTTAAAATCCCCAGTAGAACCTGCTTTTGAAACCTTATATCTTGAAAAACTCGACGAATATTTGATTGAAGGAAAACCAGTTCAACATATTTTAGGTTACTCGTATTTTTTTGGATATAAACTCTACGTTGATGATCGCGTGCTTATTCCAAGACCAGAAACGGAACAGTTAACCGATCACGTTCTCTACTATTATGATCGCTATTTTCAAAAAGTTCAGGTTCGTGTTCTCGATTTAGGGACAGGCTCTGGATGTATTGGACTTACCTTGGCCAAAGAAGAACCGATGATGGATGTCACCATCTCGGATATCAGTTTTGATGCGTTAGAGGTTGCTACAAAGAATCAAGAACTGTTAAAAACACAAGCTACTGTAATTCAAAGTGATCTCTTTGAAAATATTAAAGGAACCTTTGATATCATCGTCTCTAATCCTCCCTACATTCCAGATGATGAAGCCGTGGGTAGAACCGTGGATAAAGAACCGGATGTCGCTCTCTATGGCGGTAAACTCGGGATTGAATTTTATGAGAAAATCTTGAATGAAGCGGGTAAATATCTCAATTCCAAAGGACTGATCGCATTCGAACATGGATACCAACAAAAAGAAGCGATCTATCAATCAGCTAAAAAGAACTTTCCTGAAGCAATTATTCTCCAAATGAAAGATTTAGCAGGAAAAGACAGATTTACTTTAATTGGTTTAAGCGGTGTTTTAAGTGAAGAAAAATA
>CALMNM010000148.1 GCA_937868795.1 uncultured Acholeplasma sp. | reverse complement strand
CTTTCGTCAAAGGATTGATATGACTGATGTGCATGGGGGTAAGTCCATATTCCTTCATTTCATGTGCGGTTACTTGACCGCCTAAAGTATGCGCTAATAGCTGCATCCCATAACAAATCCCTAAAATGGGTAAATCTGCATTCAAGACTAAGGATGGTAGCGTCGGTGCATCCTTCTGATAGACAGAATTTGGTCCTCCAGATAAGACAATCCCTTTGGCATCCATGAAGTGCTTCTCACTTATTTCTTCAGGATGGACAAGCTCAGAAAAGACCCCCAAATCGCGGATCCGTCTGACAATCAGTTGATTATATTGACTTCCGAAATCTAAGACAAGAATTTTATCACTCATGGTAATTAGGTGACTCCTGGATATTATCGACATCATGTGGGTGGGACTCTTTGAGTCCCGCATTAGAGATTTTGACGAATTTGGCATGTTCTTTTAAATCACCAATCGTCTCACAGCCACAATATCCCATACCTGAACGTAAGCCACCCATCATTTGATGAAGGACATCTTTGATTTCACCCTTATAGGGGACGGTCGCTTCAATTCCCTCCGGGACTAATTTTTTAAGCTCTTTGACGCCCCCTTGGAAATAGCGGTCAGAAGATCCCTTTTTCATCGCGGTTAGTGATCCCATACCAATATAGCTCTTCACTTCTTTACCATCGACGACAAAGACATCGCCTGGGGTTTCCTTGGTTCCCGCGAGTAAGCCACCGAGCATGACACAGTCAGCTCCTGCAGCGAGTGCTTTAGTGATGTCACCGGATAATTTAATCCCACCATCGGCGATCACGCCGATTTCATATTGACGCGTCACTTGATAGACATCATTGATCGCCGTCAGTTGCGGGACCCCCACACCTGCGACCACACGTGTCGTACAGATCGATCCAGGACCCACGCCGACTTTAATCGCGGATGCACCTGCATAGATTAAATCGATTGCTGCTTGAGCGGTGACTACATTGCCACCGATGATATCAAGATTAGGAAAAAGCGTATGAATTTGTTTAATGGTTTCAATCACGCCTTTAGAGTGACCATGCGCACTATCGACAGCAATAATATCGACGCCAGCTTCATAGAGCTTATTGACGCGTTCATAGGTATCTTTTCCAACCCCAACTGCCGCACCTACACGTAAGTGACCATCTTGATCGATACATGCATCTTTATTCTCAGGACTGATCTCAGCACGTTTAACGTTTTTGACCATCTCTGCTTGCTCGTCGATCGATAAGTTCTTATGCAGAATGCCTAAACCACCTAGCTTCGCTAACGCAATCGCCATGGCTTCTTCGGTGACGGTATCCATCGCAGCTGAAAGCACAGGGATATTGAGCTTAATCTTTTTGGTGAGCTGTGTCGTTAAGATGGTATCAATCGGTACGACTTTAGAGTAGCTTGGCACTAACAATAAATCATCAAAGGTATACCCTTCTTTAATTACTTTTCCGTTTAACATAGACCTTACCCCTTTACGTTTGTTATAGTTTATCAATAGATCCTTAAAACTTCAAGACGAATTAAGTAAAAAACATAGCTTTGCTATGCTTTTTGACGTTTGTTATAAAAATGAACGGGTATATAAACCACATGAAAGAGCATAAAGATGGAAATCACGAACCCAATGACCCAAAAGGATCCTAAGAAGGCATACATCGGTGCGACTTCATGAGGCACTTCTCTTAAGAATAAATGATTGGTATCTAATAGATAATTTAAAGGATACATCACACAGGCATAAATGAAGAGTGCAAGGGACGATTTTAAAAGATCTTTATAGGAAAAACTGAATTTTTTGACGACCAACAAATAGAGATTTGCCGTTAAGAATAATCCGTGATTCCCAAAGTAATGGATATAGCGGAAGTGAGGGAAGGTATAGTTGAGATCAGCGATGAGTAAAGATAACAAAGCACCACTGATTGCCCAAGGAAAAATCAGACGAAACACTTTTTGATTCCCTGTCCAAAGAACATAGGAGGTGACATACATCGATAGAGCACAAACCCCTAAAGGTAAGAGGGTTAAATCGGGCATTCCCCGGGAAAATACCCATCCATAATACGTGAATTCGAGGGTGAGCATCAATATCGCCGTGCCTCGTCTTAAGTAAAGATCAAGTTTTCCTTGAATCTTATGACGATTGAGGATCATAAGCGTATTGAGGACAATAAAAAACAGGATGGCTAAGCCATGAGCAAGACCAAACCAGGTAAATCCTTGATAAGCTTCACTAAACATACATGTCCCTCTCTTTATACTTCTTATTATAAAAGAAAACTGCATGAACGCATCATGCAGTTTGATAAAACTTAATCAATTAAGGTTTTTCCTTGATATTTTGCAACTTGCTTCACGTCTTTATCCCCACGTCCTGATAAATTGACGACGATGATGGAATCTTTCGGCATTCTTTTTGCTCGTTTCATCGCTTCAGCCACCGCATGTGAGGATTCGATGGCAGGGATAATCCCTTCCTTTTTGGAAAGATATTCAAACGCTTCAATCGCCTCTAAATCTGTAGCAGATTCATATTCAACCCGCCCTATTTCTTCTAAATAAGCATGTTCAGGACCTACTCCGGGGTAATCAAGACCCGCTGAAATCGAATAGACAGGAGAGATGTCACCATTTTCTTCCAGTAATACCTTGGTATTCATGCCATGAATGACCCCGGTTTGTCCTAATGTCATGGTTGCTGCATGATCTTTGGTGTTTAAGCCGCGTCCTGCAGCTTCTACACCTACAAGTTTTACGTCTTTATCTTCTAAGAAGTCGGCAAACGCCCCAATGGCATTGGATCCACCACCTACACAGGCGATGACCATATCGGGTAAGCGTCCTTCTTTTTCTAACATCTGTGCTTTGATTTCTCGTGAAATCACGCTTTGGAAATCCTTGACCATTACTGGGTAGGGATGAGGACCTACGGCAGATCCGATCAAATAAAAAGTCGTATCGAGTTCTTGACTCCAGGTCATGAGCGCACTATCGACCGCTTCCTTAAGCGTTCTTAAACCAAACTGAACAGGAACGACTTTCGCACCAAGTAACTCCATGCGATAGACATTTAACGCTTGTTTCTCACAATCGACAGCCCCCATATGAATCTCACAGTCCATCCCAAAAAGGGCTGCAGCGGTCGCGGTAGCGACACCATGTTGTCCTGCACCGGTTTCCGCGATGAGTTTTTTCTTCCCCATCTTTTTCGCTAAAAGTGCTTGACCTAACACATTATTGATTTTATGAGCTCCGGTATGGTTTAAATCTTCACGCTTCAAGTAAATCTTCGCGCCTCCTAAATCTTCTGTCATGTTTTTCGCATAATACAAAAGACTCGGACGACCGGCATACTCATTGAGTAATGTCTTAAACTCATGTAAAAACTCTGGATCCTGCTTATACGTATTATAAGCCTCTTCAACCTCTTTGACCGCCTTTAAAATGTGGTCAGGGACAAATTGTCCACCAAACTTGCCAAACTCCATTTTCTTTTCCTTTCCGTCTTAGGGCTCGTCAAGTGGGTACAAAAAAAGCCTCTCGTCTTTTATGGGACGAAAAGCTCGTGGTGCCACCCAAATTTAGGAAATAAGTATTTCCCCTTGATCGAATACTCCATCTAATAGACTTTTATATTCTTATTCGATAACGGGAATTCCCGGCTCAGGCTACTTTGTTCACCCTGCTTCTCATGAGGCCATTCGCTTATGACATTTAGACCTGTCTTCCACCGTCACAGGCTCGCTAACTAAAGAAATCCTAAGTTACTCTTCTCAATCTTTGAATTTAATTCTATTATACGGATAAAAATGAAAATTTCAAGAGTTTTTCTGAAAAATTTTCAGCAAGTTCTCCGGTAATTCTTTTTGATGTATCCGATAAAATGCAGAGACCCAGTGATGATGAGAATATGATCTTCGGTGAGTTGCTGCATCAAGGTATGAATCGCATTCATCGGATTTTGGATATAGGGTAGATCACCGATCAGTGGTTTTAAATCAACAAAGCGGGGATCAGGGAATGATGTGACGACGATTTTCTCGCTGAAGGTCTTGATCCGAGTAAGCATACCTGGAATATCTTTATCCCCTAAGGCGGAAAATAAGACCCAGATCTTTTTGTCCTTAAAGGTGGTCTTCGCTGTATCGATTAAGGCATCAATAGCATGCGTATTATGTGCTCCATCGATAAAGACATGATAATCGATTTCTTCTAGGCGGCCTTGCCAGAGGGTTGAGGATAATCCCTTTCGGATGATATCATTTGTGATTTCAGGATATAAATAATGGATAGCCCGAATCGATAGTAACGCATTGAAAACTTGATAAGAACCTTTAAGTGAAATTTTATAAGTTTCCCCAAGGTATTCAATGACTAAAGGATCATCACTGATGACCTTAACATCATAGTACGTTAAGTATTCAGCGGTTGCCTTCTTCTCTTTGATGCTCTTCTTAAAGTAATCATGCAGGCTTGGATCAACGGTTGTGATTAAATGATTGCCTTCTTTAACGATCCCAAGTTTATTCATCGCGATCGATTCTAAGGTATTTCCTAGTTGTTTCATATGGTCAAAACCAATGGAAACAATGAGTGATAAGTCATAGTTTAAGATATTTGTGGCATCGAGTAGTCCCCCTAAACCCACTTCCATGATCATGACATCCACTTCTTGATGCTTGAAATAAAGCATCGACATCAAGGTTAAGAGTTCAAAGAAAGAAAGAGGTTCACCATAGGTTTTCGCGAAACTCTCATTAAAACTATAGATGATATTGATCAGTTCAAGAAGATCATCGTCATCTATCTCTTGCATATTAAAGCGAATCCGTTCATTAAAGCGCACCAAATAAGGTGAGGTGAAGGTCCCCACCTTATGGCCAGCTTTCATTAAGATATGCGAAAGGTAACTACAAACAGATCCTTTTCCATTGGTGCCTGCGACATGAATCTTCTTGATACCTGATAAATCCACACCTAACATCTTATAGGCTTCATTCATCCGAACTAAATCGGTTTTGGGTTTAAACTTAACTTGAACTTCAATCCAATTAATGGCTTCAGTAATGGTACTAAACATACGATTTAAGCTTTTCAATCACCATCTCGTACTGCTTCTGGTAGGATTGGTATTTCTCCTTTTCTTGAGCGAGCTTCGCTTCAGGGGCACGTGCCACGAAGTTCGGATTGTTTAAAATATTTTCACTGCGTCTGATTTCTGCTTCTAAAACATCTTTTTGTTTTAAAAGCGCATCTTTTTCTTTTTCAGGATCGATAATGCCTGATTTGATGACATATGTTTGAATCTTTGAACCCACGAGCAAGATGGTTTCTTTGGTTGTCGATAACGCTTGTTCGATAATCAAGTGATCGGTATTTAAGAATTTCTCGAAGTAGATGCCTTGTTCTTGCATTATCGCTAAGTAAGCAGGATCATCGATGACTAAATGTATCGATAAAGGCTTTGAAGGTGCAACTTGATTTTCAGCCCGTAGATTTCTGACCTTGACAATCGCATCCATCAGTTCTCTAAATTGTTCAATCGCTTCATGATCAATCATGCCTGCTTTAGGCCATGAAGAAATCATGATCGAAGGTTCTTCACTGATTTCTAAGAATAGTTTTTCCGTAACGAAGGGAATAAAGGGATGCATCATCTTTAAGACAGCACGTAAGACATAGAGTAAAACAGCTTGGGTATTTTTCCGTGTCGCCTCTTGTTGGAGACTGAGTTTCGCAAATTCGACGTACCATGCAGCAAATTCATCCCAAATGAAGTTATAAAGTCCACGAGAGGCTTCACCAAATTCATAGTTTTCATAGTTGCGGTCGGCTTCTAAAATCACTTCATGAAGACGAGAGATGATATAACGATCCATCAAGGATAGATGATCATGATCGATCTCAACACCTAAATCATCGATATTCATCGTGATAAAGCGGGTAATATTCCAAAGCTTATTGATAAAGTTCCAAGAGGATTCTACTTTTTCTTCTTCATATCGTAAATCAGCACCTGGTGCAGAGTTGGTCGAAAGAAAGTAGCGTAGTGCATCAACGCCATATTTTCTGATGACATCCATAGGATCCACACCATTACCCAAAGATTTACTCATCTTCCGGCCTTCTTTATCACGGATGAGTCCGTGAATAAGCACTTGATTAAAGGGATCAATACCGGTAAATTCTAATCCTTGGAAAATCATTCTAGCGACCCAGAAGAAAATGATATCATATCCGGTGACTAAGACATCGGTCGGATAATAACGCTTATAGTCTTCTGAGATGTTTGGCCAACCTAAGGTAGAAAAAGGCCATAATGCAGAAGAGAACCAGGTATCGAGAACGTCTTCATCTTGAATCCATCCTTCACCAGGACATTCCACTTGAACTTTAACTTCTTCACCCTTATACCAGGCAGGAATGCGATGTCCCCACCAGAGCTGACGGGAGATACACCAGTCTTGGATGTCTGTCATCCAATTGATGAAGATCTTCTTAAAGCGAGCGGGAACAAATTCGGTCTCTGAGCGTTCTAATGAAATTTTAGCAAGTTCATCCATCCGAACGAACCATTGAAGTGATAATCTCGGTTCAACAACGACACCTGTACGTTCAGAATACCCTAAGTTATTGGTATAATCTTCAATCTTTTCGATGAGATCTAAGGCTTTCAAATCTTTGATTAATTGTTCACGGCAGATAAAACGGTCTAGTCCTTCATATTGAAAGGCAAGTTTATTCATCGTGCCATCATCATGCATACATAATGGCATCGCTAAATGATGACGTTTACCGACTTCAAAGTCATTGGCATCATGGGCAGGCGTAACTTTAACGACACCTGAACCAAACGTCATGTCAACATAACTATCGGTAATGATCGGAATTTGAACCTTGGTTCCAGGGATATAGACCTTTTTACCAACGTATTGTTGATAACGCTCATCCTCAGGATGAACCATCAAGGCTTGGTCAGCAAACATCGTCTCAGGACGGGTGGTAGCAATCACCATGTATCCGTTACCTTCTGTAAATGGATAACGGAAATAATAGAGTTTTCCTTGGGTTTCTTCGTGTTCAACTTCAATATTGGAGAGTGCGGTTTTCGCTTCAACATCCCAGTTGATAATGCGGTGACCACGGTAGATATAGCCCTTTTGATAAAGGGTAATAAAAACGTGATTGACGGCCTTATTAAGGTCATCATCTAAGGTGAAACGTTCTTTAGAATAATCAAGTGAATTTCCTAATGCAGCCCATTGTTTACGGATATGCGAGGAATACTCATCTTTCCAATCCCAGGCTTGTTTTAAGAAACCTTCTCTACCCAAATCATAGCGAGAAAGACCTTGCATCTTCAAACGTTCATCGACTTTGGCTTGCGTAGCAATCCCAGCATGGTCCATACCAGGCAGATAGAGGGCATCAAAGCCTTGCATCCGCTTACGTCTGATGATAATGTCTTGAAGCGTATTATCCCAGGCATGCCCTAAGTGCAGCTTTCCTGTGACATTGGGAGGTGGGATGACGATCGTAAAGGGATTTTTTTCTAAATTACCACTCTTAAAATAACCCTGATCAAGCCAGGTTTGATAACGTCCTTCTTCAACTTCTTTAAAATCATATTTTGTTGCTAGTTTTGTCATTGGTTTAACTCCTTATAATGGGTGTACGTCATTTCATACATCTGAATATCTATTTTAGTACCGTCAAAGTGATCTCTTACATCAGTACCGGTGGGGATAAAACCACATTTTTCAATCACTCGCTTACTTTGTAAGTTATTTTTCGCATGTCCACAGAGGACTTTGGTCAGTTCAAGCTCGTTAAAGGCATAGTTTAAGACGGCGTTTACGGCTTCGACCATATATCCTTGACCCCAATAGACATCATCGATCACATAGCCCACTTCTTTTTGGTTTAACATCGCATTATCAAAGTTTCTCACGTGAAGCCCGATCGTTCCTACAATCTTTTTCGCAGGTTTAATCGTAATCCCCCAGACTTCATTCTCTTTGATCATCATGTTTAAAATCGCCCGTGATTCTTCGATAGAGGTGTGAGGAGCCCACCCCGCCATCGGTCCGATATGTGGCTTTTTTGCATAACGATTAAATTCCTCAAGATCATCTAAAGATAGTGCTCTTAAGATCATCCGTTTCGTTTCTAATGATTTCATCATGTCACCTCAATATAAAATAAAAACGCCCTTACAATCTAAGGACGTATAATTACGCGGTACCACCTTAGTTCTAGAAAAACTCTAGCCCTCAAACTCCTTAACGCGGAATGACGGATGATCTTAATTGATTTCAGATCATCAGCTCCAAGGCGACTTCCATTACATGGCCTTCAGATTTTTCACCAACCAATCTGTCTCTTTAAAGGGGGTATGTAACGTTTTTCCTCTTCATTGCTGTTCATGTGTATTGTAACACGTTTACTTTGTTTCTACAAGCCACTTACGTATAAATGGGAGAAAGATAACAATCAAAGTCCCGATGATGATGCCAAGTCCATCGATCAAAAGATCAGAAATTTGAAAGGCACGACCTGGGACAAAGATCTGGATGACTTCATCGATTAAGGCAATCCCTAAGCCACTCACCCAAACAATCAGGTAGCCTCTTTCTTTTTCAAAGCCACTTAAGTAAAGCATCCATAGGAATCCTAGAATCATAAACTCAGTAAAGTGCGCAAGACTTCGGATAAGTGAGGAGAGCACCTCACCCTCTAAAGTCACACCAAAGAGAGAAAAGAAACCGGAAACGAGATGGGTAACAAACCCACTCTGTGCTGATGAGACATCTCCAGGAAGTAATGAATTGGTAAAAATCACGAGAACCCAAAAGACACTCAGATAGAAAATAATCTTCTGTTTTTTATTTGGTGTCATGTTTTGGCTCCAAGTAGGCAATGCCAATGGCTCCTTCACCTACTTGACACCCTAAGACACACCCAATCGTTGAAATCATCAAGGATGAGGGATTAAGCAGATTCATTTCTTTTTCAAGTTTACTTAAACATGTAGGATTCACAGAGTGTGTGACCACAAGATCCTCGATAGGATGATGTTTTACATCTTTTTTCACGTATTTAAACATGGCGTGAATCGTTTTGTCGAGTTTACCTAAAGGACGACTGATTGTTGTGACCTGATCATTGACCAACGTGATCAGAGGCTTCATATTGAGCAATTTCCCGAGTTGATACTGCAGTTTTTTCAAACGAAACCCTTGATATAAGAGTTCAAGATCGCTGATCATGTAATACGTTTTGATTCTGGGGACCATATGATCGAGTCTGTTCTTAATCTCTAGGGCAGGTAAGCCTTCTTTACGTAATTCGATTGCTTTTTTAACGAGTAATCCTAAACCTGCAGAGGTTGTTTTTGAATCGACAATATAAACATTGGTCTTCCCTAGTTCTTGTTTGGCGATGAGCGCACTTTGAATGGATGAGGAAAGATTGGATCCAATCCCGACATAAAGCACATCATAACCTCTTCGGATATATTTATTATAGGCAATATGAAAGTCACCCGCACGCAGTCCCATGGAACGCGCGATTTCTTTGGATTCCTTCATCTTTTGGATGAGATCTTGGGTAGAAATATCCACTCCATCACGATAGACAACATCTTCAAAACGAATGAAAAGAGGAATCACTTGGACATCTTCTTTAACAGTAAATTCGATTGGCAAATCAGCAGTAGAATCGGTCAAAATGACGATTTTATCCAAGGATCATCACCTGATTTCTGATGGTTTGTTCAATGGTCTCCAAGTTTTCTTTGGTGACACTTGAATAGGGTAAAAAGGTCGTTTCAGGAAAATATTTTTTAAGTTCATTTGTTCGCTTAAGTTGATGGGTCTTTGGTATTTTATCCTTTTTTGTCGCAATCACGACTAAAGGTACCTTTAAATTTTTCAAAAATTGGTAGGTAAATAGATCATCTTCGGTAGGACCCACTTTAAAATCAATGAGTAAACAGACCAAACGCATGTATTTAGACCTTGTCAAATAACGTTCAATCATGATGATAAATTCATCTTGAGATGATTTTGAACGTCTTGCATACCCATACCCAGGGGCATCGACTAAATAAAAGGTATCATCTATCAAATAAAAATTAAGAGTGATGGTTTTTCCAGGTGTATTGGAAACACGTGCCAGGCTTTTTCTTCCTGTCAACGCATTGATGAATGAACTTTTTCCCACATTCGAACGTCCGATCATTAAAACTTGGGGACGTTCACCTGGATCGTCTTTCAAATCGGTAATACTTTTGATAAAGGTCGCATTCTTGAACATTGGCTGACTTCTTTCTCTCTATTTTTGAAAAAAGGTGGCCCTAGGACCACCCTTAATTATAATCTATTTAAGCGCGATTTGGAAGACATCATTCACATTTTCAACAGGAATGATCGTCATCGCACTTCTCACTTCTTCTGGAATGTCATCGACATCCTTTTGATTGTCTTTGGGAATAATGATGGTCTTTAGACCACTTCTGTGGGCAGCAATCGACTTTTCTTTAAGTCCACCAATTGGTAACACGTAACCACGAAGCGTGATTTCACCGGTCATCCCGACGTCTTTTTTCACTTCTCTTTGGGTCGCTGCAGAAAGAATAGCTGTGGCAATCGTAATCCCTGCGGAAGGTCCATCTTTAGGAATCGCCCCTTCAGGCACATGGACGTGGAAGTCATTTTGATTAAAGAGATCTTCATCGATGTCATACTTTTTCGCATTCGCCTTCACAAATGAGAGAGCTGTCATCGCGGATTCCTTCATGACATCCCCGAGTTTACCGGTCAGCACGAGCTTTCCACCACCTTTATAGTAAGTGACTTCCACAGGGAGTGTATCCCCACCAAAGGCGGTATACGCGAGTCCTGTGGCGACACCTATCTGATCCTTTTGATCGGATTGGTTATGCGTGAACTTAGGCTTGCCGATATAGGTTTCAATGTTATCCAAGGTAATATCGACTTTAGGCACCTTGTTGATCAAGATTTCTTTAATCGATTTACGAATGAGGGCACCGATATAACGGTTGACTTCACGAACCCCAGCTTCTCTAGTGTAATGGCGGATGATGTGATAAATCGCATCATCATTAATCGAGAATTCTTTTTCACTGATACCGTGGGCTTTAAGTTGCTTTCTCACTAAGTGACCTTGGGCAATCTTATGTTTTTCTTGTTCGGTATAAGAAGAGAGTTCGACGATTTCCATGCGGTCACGGAGTGGTGCAGGTACGTTTTCTAAGTAGTTCGCGGTGGTAATGAAGAGCACTTGGGATAAATCATAAGGCTCTTCTAAGTAGTGATCGGAGAATTTCGCATTCTGTTCCGGATCCAAGACTTCAAGCATCGCTGATGCGGGATCGCCTTTATAATCACTGCTCATCTTATCGATTTCATCGAGTAAGAAGACAGGATTCACGGTTCCTGCATCACGCATCCCTTTAATAATCCGTCCAGGAAGCGCACCGATGTAGGTTCTTCTGTGACCACGGATCTCGGATTCGTCTCTGACGCCACCTAAGCTTTGTTTGACGAACTTACGTCCTAACGCTTCAGCAATCGAAATGGCTAACGATGTTTTACCAACCCCGGGAGGCCCTGCAAAACAAAGGATAGTCTGTGGATTACGTTTGGTCATAATCTTGACAGCAAGGTATTCAATAATACGTTCTTTGACTTTATCTAAGCCGTAATGTTGTTCATCAAGCTTCTGTTTAACCTTCTTAAGATCATAGGAATCTTTCGATGCCTTTTTCCAAGGAAGATCGACTAAAAGATCAAGATAGTTTTTAATGATTTGTGATTCTGCCATCGAGGGGGGAGTACTCTGATATTTCGAGAGTTCTTGAAGTGCCTTTTCTTCGATATTTTTTGGCATCTTCGCCGCTAAAATCTTCTTGCGGTACTCATCGATTTCATCTTCCTTCTTCGCTTTATCACCGAGCTCATTTTGAATGGCTCTCATCTTTTCACGAAGATAGTATTCCTTTTGGTTCTCATCGATGGACTTTTTGATATCTTCATTGATTTTCGCTTCTAAATCCACGATCATCTTCTGTTTCGAGATATCTTCAATAAGCATCCGTAGACGGTTATTTAAATTGTTTTCTTCTAAATACTTATATTTCTGTTGGTCTGGTGTCTTCAAGTTGAAGATAATCATATCCGAAATCTTTTCGGTCGATAAGCCTTGTTGAACTTTTTCCATCACTTGATTGTTAGGAACTAAAATCGTTTGGGCATTATTCGCGATTTCTTGCATAATCATTTTAATTAAGGTGACTTCTTCATCGACATTGCCCGATACGGTTTCATGTTCTTGGTATTCGACCACGAAATAGGGATCGGTTAAGAAATATTCTTTGATTTTAATCCGCGATAAAACAGAAAGCTTCACTTTGTAAGCATCATTAGGAAGTTTTATCTTCATTTGTATCTTGACTAAAGCCCCATACGCTTCGATATCATCGATCGTAGGTTCTTCAATCAACGGATTTTTTTGGATTAAGACAACAGCATAGGATCCGAAGTTCTTCTCTGCTTCTTCCACAGCCTTTAAGGAGACCTTACGGCCCACTTCAATGCGGAAGTCATTGTTAGGAATCGGTACGGTTCCACGGACAACGATGGCAGGTAAGCTTTTTGACATTTCCATGAGGTTCACATCCTTCTTTTGGTTTCACTTCGATTATAGCATAATTCTTTTGATTTGCAATCGATAAGCACGAGTGCCAATTCATTATGGGAAATAAAGGGACAGACGCGTCCCTTCACTTATTTTCTGATCGCTGAATCTAAGACAAACTGGTATGCTTTGTTTAAGGCAACATCTTGTTCAAGGGAGGTTTCTGGGATGTATTTCTTGATGTCTTCAACGGGCATATTGTAACGCTTTGCAAGTTCTTCGTACTTATCTTTGAGTTCATCTTCGGTTGCTTTAAAGCCTTCAGCTTTAGCAATCGCTTCGATGACTAAAGTTGTTCTGACACGCTTTTCAGATTCTTCTTTAAGTTGAACTTCGAATTGGTCTTTATTAATGCCAGAAAGCGATAAGAACATATCGAGCTCTAAACCGTATTGTTTTGCTTGGTTAACGACGTTTTCACGGGCTGCATTAAGTTCTTCTTCAATCATTTCTTCAGGAATTTCTAAGGATGCGCCTTCGACAACAGTCTTAACGATGGCTTCAGTCATTTGGCTTTCAGCATCATTCTTCTTCGTTTCTTCTAAGGTTTTGCGTGTGGATGCACGAAGTTCTTCAACGGTCGCAACACCTTCTTTATTTAATGACTTAACAAATTCATCATTAAGTTCACTTTGGCTCTTCGCTTTGACTTCATGAAGTTTGACTTTGAAGACAACGGCTTTGCCTTTTAAGTTTTCTGCTTGATAGTTTTCAGGGAAAGTGACGTTTAAGTCTTTTTCATCCCCAGGATTCATGCCAACCATTTGGGCTTCAAAGCCAGGAATAAATTGGTTAGAACCGATTTCTAAAGAATAGTTTTCTGCTTTTCCACCTTCAAAGGGAACACCATCTAAGAATCCTTCAAAATCAAAGATTGCAGTATCGCCATTTTCAAGTGCACCTTCTTTGGGAGAAAGTTGACTATTGGTGGATAGTAAATTCTTGATTTCTTTTTCAACTTCATCTTCAGAAACTTCTGAGGCTACGAAAGGAACTTCAATGCCTTTATAAGCGCCTAAGGTGACTTCTGGCTTCACAGGTGCGATGATCGCAACCTGGAAGGTTTCACCACGTTTGATATTGGCAAAGTCAACATCCACTTTAGGTTGACCCACGATTTCATAATCGGGATGAGCTTGTGCTTCATGCATCTTGTGGTGTAAGACATGGTTTAACGCATCTTCATAAAGCGATTCAACGCCAAATTTGTTTTCATAAATGTTTCTTGGAACATGTCCTTTACGGAAGCCTTTGATTTCGATATCCTTTTGGATGTGCTCAAATGCGTGATCAAGGCCGTGTTCAAATTCGTGTGGGGTGACATCAAAGGTGTACTTCACACGGTTGGTTGCTACTTTTTCTACTAACATACATCATTCTCCTAATTTATCTTTTGGTTTAGACCTTTTCTATTATAACATAGTTTTATCTAAGATAAAGGGAAATGACAAAACATTGCCATTTTTGTGAAATTGCGTTACAATGGTATCAAGTGAAAAGAGGTTAGAGTTATGATTATCATCAAAGAAGTCAAGACATACCTTGACGGCATACGTTTTACTGAATTTCCGAATAAGCTTTATAAAAAGAATCCTTACTTTGTTCCTGCATTATCCTTAGATGAAAGAAATGTCTTCAATCCTAAAGTCAATCCCATTTTTGAATACTGTGAAGCGATTAGATACTTAGCCTATAAAGATGGTAAAGTGGTCGGTCGTGTGGCAGGGATTATCAATCATCGTTGGAATGAAGCTTATCAAATTAAAAAAGGACGCTTCACCCGTTTAGACATGATTGACGACTTTGAAGTCACCAAAGCACTCATTGATAAAGTGACCGAATGGGCACTTGCTAAAGGCATGGATACCTTAATTGGACCCATCGGATTTACCGATTTGGACCGTCAAGGGATGCTTGTCCATGGGTTTGATCAACTCAACATGTTTATTACCATCTATAATGCTCCCTATTACATGGAACATATTGAAAAATTGGGATTTGTCAAAGATGTCGACTGGACTGAAAAACAAATCAAATGGCCCACTGAAGTCTCTGATAAGATCAGACGTGGTGCTGAAATCGCCAGAAAACGTTATGGATATGAACTGATTAAGTGCACGAAGAAGAAAGATGTCTTCAACTATATTTATGAAGCGTTAGCGATGTATAATGTCGCGTTTAACGAACTTTATGGCTTCTTCCCCATCACCAATAAGGTCATGGACTATTACATCAATCAGATGATCGCCTTAGTCTCTTTAGAATATCTCTGGTTCGTCAAAGATAAAGAAGGTAAGATCGTAGGATTAACCTTGATCATGCCATCATTAGCGAAAGAAAACAAAAAGAGTAATGGTAAACTCTTCCCCTTCGGTATTTTCCGTATCTTAAGAGCGTTAAAGAAACATGATGTCATCGATTTATACTTTATCGCGGTTGACCCCAAACATCATGGTAAAGGTTTAATCGCACTCATGTTTGAAGATGGTATTCAAACAGGTATTAAACATGGTGTACGCTTTGCAGAAACCGGTCCTGAACTTGAACTCAATACCAACATCCAAAACCAGTGGAAAGACTTTGAATACGTCGAACATAAGCGTAGACGTTGTTACACCAAACCGATTGCATAATAAAAAGGCGAAATTTCGCCTTTTTTTATATCCAGGAAACGACTAAATCGAGGGTTCCTTTTAAATTGAGATCGTAAACTTCTCCTGTGGTGATCAAGTGATCACCTTTTTTTAAGGGTTCATCATTTAGGGTTCCCGAACCATCGATCACAGAGATGAGTTTAAAGTGATTGGATTTTAGGTTCAGTTCACCAGAGACTTGCCAGCGTTCAACGGTGAAGAATTCATTGGAGACATAACGTGTGATCCTTGAATCTTTATACGTGATCACTTTGGGAGTTGGTGTTTGATCGAGATGAGGGACTGTCGTCACTTCAATGGCTTGTCTTAAGTGTAGATCACGTGTTTTTCCTTGATCATCTTTTCGATCATAATCATAGACCCGATATGTGGTATCTGAAGATTGTTGGGTTTCAAGAATCATAATTCCTTCACCAATGGCGTGAATAGTTCCTGATGGAACATAGATGAAATCACCTTTTTTGACTTCTTTTTCAATTAAAAGATCTGTCCAACGCCCTTCATCAATCATGGTTTTGAGTTCTTCTTTGGTTTTAGCATGATGACCATAGATGATCTTCGCACCTGGTTTCGCATCTAAAATGATCCAACACTCCGTTTTTCCTAGATCACGTTCATGAAGAAGTGCGTAATCATCTGATGGGTGAACCTGAACGGATAGATCATCATTGGCATCTAGTATCTTCGTCAACAGAGGAAAACGTGGCGAAGGTAGATGATTAAAGAGTTCCCGATCCTTTTCATAGAGGTCACGAAGCGTTCTTCCCTTAAAACGACCGTTTTTAATGATACTAGAGCCATTCACATGTCCTGATATCGCCCAACATTCGCCTGTCTTATCAAAGGGAATGTTATAGCCAAAAACCGTTTTTAGCTTTTGACCTCCCCAAATGCGTTCTTTAAAGACTGGTTCTAGAAATAAAATATCCATAGTTTACACCTCAGGTTTATTATACCTATTTTTTATGTAAGGGTCTACCTTCACGTTTATTTTAACATAATTGTCTATACATGCAATGGTTGACCTACCTAAAATATGGATTTAATGGCTTTGACTTTTTCATAGAAAAACCCTATAATGTTTTATGTACCTCGGGGGTCCATATGAAACGATTTGAACCTTTTTTAAAGAGTGGGTATTACATCGGTTTTATCTTCTTGGTCACACTCTTTGCGTGGTCATTTTATGAAGAAACACCACCTCATCTCTTTAATCTTTATAATATGATCGTCGTGTTTGGCTTAATCGCCTTAAACACGCTCCTTCTCATCAGTTTTGAAAATACACTCTATACGGTTCCCATCGTCTTCTCTTTTTTGTTTATTATCAATAACTCCACGATTGATTTTAATAGTGTTGGACAATTAGGATTCCCTATTATTGCTTTTGGAGTCTTTATTCTAGGGTATTTCATCTATTTTATTAAATATAAACCCAAGTTTAAAGCA
>CALMNM010000147.1 GCA_937868795.1 uncultured Acholeplasma sp. | reverse complement strand
CCAAAAAGAACCTGAGGAGACAGAAAAGATCCCTGAAGATCTCATCAGTGATCAAGAATACATGGATGCCAAGTAAATCCTTACCATTTATGATCATATCGATGGCTATGAATTTGATACAGAATTATTCACAACCTATAAGGATGATCGGTATCCCGGTCTATCTTATGTTGATGTTGAAGCTTTCTTATCACTCTTATCACCAGCGATCAACGAATATACCATAGAGAAAGGTGAATCATTAACCATTACTGCAGTACTTTATGGGGAAGATGAGACCGAAATCTTTGATGTTTATCGTTTATCGATAAATCCAACACTGAATGTTTTGATTTATGATGACTTTAATTTCTATCAAGCATTGAGTAAACCAGGCTATACCAGTTATACGACAGATCTCGTCATGACTGAATTCGAAACGACTGACACGAATCCTGGAGTCACCATTGATTTAAACCAGTATGGGATGGATATTTTGTACAGTGAAGGAAGTTATTATATCCCTTTAGAACTTGCTAATCTGATCCTGACTAGCTATTCTTTAAATGTGTATCAAATGGGTGATGGTTTATATATTGTCGATGATGAAGAGACTTTGCTAAAGCTGATCGATAGAGCCAAACTTGAAAGCACCCAAGCAGATCAACCTTTAATCGACTTTACATATCGTTTTAGTGCCCTTCTTTTTGATTACTTCTATGGTCTTAAAGACTTTCAACGGGTCACCTCTTATCTTGATGAATTTGAAGAGAAAAAACTTGACCAAAAGAGTACGTTTGTATCCTTTGATAATGCATTCTTTAATGAAGTCCTTCTCATGGATGATCTTCATACCCAAATCTTAGATTTTGGTTTGGACCGAGATGATGTCAATCCCACAGGATTCCCAACCACGTATTCACGAATCAGAGAATATGTCAACGCCTATGTGAAACATTGTGTGCTCTATGGGACACAAGATTTCACATGGACCGATAAAGGCGATTATTACCTACTCGAACTCAATGCTTTTAAAACAGAATTAAAAGATCAACTTGAAAAGACGTTGGGAGAAGCAGAACCAGGAAAACCAGTGTATATCGATTTAACCTGTAATGCAGGTGGTTATATCATCAGTGCAATTGAATTATTAGCCTATATGACAAATGATCCCATTACGATTACCTATAAGAATGCGACAACAGGCGTCATCTATCATG
>CALMNM010000146.1 GCA_937868795.1 uncultured Acholeplasma sp. | reverse complement strand
TCAATACAGGATTTGATGATGGAAATGTCATAGATTTAGCAAAAGCGTATGATGGTAAAGACGGTCAAGTTTTTGATGCCTATGCTGTTGATATGCGGATTGCAGGGGGTGGAGGAGGTCTTTATTCATCCATTGAGGACTTACTCATTTGGAATCGCTCTATCTTGAATCATCAACTACTCGATAAAGCGACCATCGATTTAATGCAAACCCGTCACTTTGAAATTGATGGCAGCAATGCTTCGGGTTACGGACTCTTTTTAGCAGTTTTAGATGATATGAATCCACCTCAGCACCTCATTTACCATGCTGGAGGAGGACCTGGTGTCCAAGCGATGAATACGTACTTTGTCGAGCAAAAAATCGGTCTTATCATGATGTCAAACTTAAATGACAAAAAACGATTTACACCTGTAAGAGAACAACTTTATGATGTGATTTTAAACGATAAAAAATAAAAGAGACTAGCTCTTTTACATGGGTTTCAAATTCATTTTTAGTCTATCGATGATGATCGATAGACGTTTTTTTCTTGTTTCATCCTTTTTTAAAACATAATAACTAATGGCATAGGTTTTTTGAACAGAAGGAGACATTTTCAAATAGTTTTCAAGTGCCATTGAGTCACAAGATAAAAGTGTAATGAAATCTTCTTTTGAGTATTCAATAGGATCATGATCTGCTCTTTCCCATCGTCCATCACGCTTTGCAGATTCTACAGCAGATAATCCTGCAGGCATCATCTTTCTTAATTGGGTTAATCTTTCCACCGAAGTCTTGTTTTTTGTAGACCAAATACTTTTAGATGTTCGTTTGGCAAAATACTTCAGATAAAATTGTTCGTCTACTCGTTTTATCTGACCATCGATCCAACCAAAACAAAGTGCTTCGTCTAAAGCCTCTTCAGCCGTCAAGGATGAAGTTGATTTGGTCTTATCAAACTTGATCCAAATGCCAGGATGATTTTCGTGGTGTTCAGATAACCAATTGTGCATAGCTTTTTGATCCAAAAAAAAGGTAGTTTCCATAATAACCCTCCGCTTTAAGCATACTGTCTTCATAACTTTTTGTCAATCTTTTCTTTGTCCGTGATACAATGATTTCGAGGTGATACTAGATGCAATTCAATCAACATATCCTTGACCAATTCTCAAACCTCAAAGAGGTTGAAGCGATTGTTTTAGGGGGATCACTAGCGTCAGGCAAAGCGGATCTATCTTCAGATATTGATCTTTATATTTATGTTAATGAAAGAATCAATCCTGAATTACGAAAGAATATCTTGAAACCCTATTGTCTTACCATGGAAATCGCCAATCAATATTGGGAAGAAGAAGACGATGTCATTCTAAATGATGGAACAGTTCTTGAAATCATTTATCGCGACTTAAAGTCGTTTGTCCACGGGATTAACCGAGTTGCCTATGAGCATATCCCATCTAATGCATATACGACATGTATGTGGTATAGTCTTCTGCATTCTAAGGTTTTGTACGAGCAAAATCAAGTATATTCAAAGATTCAAAAGAGATACGATTTTTCTTATCCTGATCGCTTAACAAAGCGAATTATTACTCATGGTATGCCACTTCTAACAGGAACGATACCATCCTTTGATAAGCAGATTATCAAAGCATATCATCGAGGTGATTTCGTTTCTGTAAATCATCGTATCACCGAGTTTTTAGCCACGTATTTTGATATTTTATTCGCCATCAATAAGATGCTACATCCTGGTGAAAAACGGATGGTTGAACACCTAAAAAATGGGAAATTCCTCCCCTATCAGTTTGAGGAACATATGACTCAACTTTTGAACTATTCAAAACAGCCTATCTCCATTGAGATAACACTTAAACATATCATCACAAATCTAGAGGATATATTGACTCGATGTAATTCCTAATATTTATTGGCAAATATAACCTATACAACCACGTTATATGATATAATATGGACAATCATTTGAGGTGGTTTTATGAAATTATCAACAGGTATGACTGTGACTATACACAGCTACAAGCATAACAAAAAGCTGCACCGAGTCTGGAAAAAATCCATGGTATTATATCAAGATCAACATGTGCTTATCACCGCGAACAATCACACCAAAGTGATTGAAGCGGATGGAAGAAGTTGGCATACGAAAGAACCAGCGATTTGCTATTTTTACAGTGATTTGTGGTTCAACATCATTGGGATGTTAAAAAAAGATGGTGTTTATTTCTATTGCAATCTTTCCTCACCCTATCTTTACGATGGTGAAGCCGTGAAATACATCGATTACGACTTAGACATCAAAGTCTATCCTGATGGTCATTATATCGTATTAGATGAAAAAGAATATCACGCACATCAAGATTCGATGTGCTATTCTTCAGAAATCCAAAGCATTATTGAAACTCAAAAAGCATTGCTGATTGAAAAAATTGAAAATAAACAAATTCCTTTTTGTCTCACCGATATTCACGTTCTCTACGATCAATATAAAAGTATGATGAAGAAGTGAGGTTTTCACGTGAGGCTTCTCAATACGACGATCAAAATGAGTTTGGTAGGGATCATTGTCAGCATCCTCGCTCGAGAACTCGGTCTTGAGTACTGGTTGACTGCCGGGATTGTTGGTATCCTGTCGATATCTTTAACCAAACGAGATTCTATCGTGTCATCCATCAAACGGGTTGTTGACGCGATTTTTGCGTTAATGCTATCGACGTTAATGTTTATAGCCTTTGGCTATAATTTTATGGTCTTTTCTGTTTTTATTGTGATTTTTATCTACAGTTCATACATGCTTAAGATTCATGAAGGGATCATCTTATCACTTGTGTTAGTCACGCATTTACTTGCGGTGGGTTCTTTTGATTTCAATATGATCGGAAACGAGTTAGCCATCTTATTTATCGCTGTTGGAATTGCTTTAATCTTTAATATCGTTTACCCACAATCTTTTGAAAAAGAATTGGATCAACATGTTTCATCGATCGATCAATTGATCAGAGATCATTTATTCATGTTATCCATTCTCCTCAAAGATCCAGATTATCACGAAGAATATTATCGCCATTATACGATGTTAGATCGCAAGATTTCAGACACCATTGAACTGGTTGAACTCGTGGATAAAGATTTACTTTTCTCAAACGATCATTCTTATTTATCGTATTTGCACATGAGAAAAGAACAATCTTCCTATATCAGACATATGTACCAACAGGCTTTAAAGATTAAAAAATTACACCCATTTGCTATACAAATAGCACAATACGTTAGAACCTTAGTCGATGATATTGGTATCTACAATCGAGCCATTGGGCAATTGAAAAAACTCGATCAACTTCAGCAGTTTTACAAAGAATCTCCTCTTCCTGAAACAAGAGAAGAATTTGAAATTCGTGCGACTCTCTATCAAATACTAAATGAGATTGAATCTCTGCTCATGGTCAAAGTTGATTTTCATCACGCTTACCCAAAATTTGGTGAAAAACGCTCAAAATGAGCGTTTTTTTTATCTTTCTGTCAAATAATGGTGTCAAAATTCTTTCATAAGCATTATAATATTTACAAAAGACATCGAAAAGAGGGATGAAATGATTGCATTTGTGAAAGGTTTTTCAACGAAGCTATCGCTTCAAATTCAGATGCTAATTTTGGCATTAGTGAGTGTTTTTGTGCTGTTTGTTGGACTTCGTAATCAAACAGATATTATCGATATTCTCCAAGGAATTCTTCCACGCTTACTCATTCTTGGTGCGGTATGGTTATTATTTTTAGGGAAGAAAGTACTTGCTGCTTATTTGATTTTATTTTTGATGCAGTTCTCATCAGGTGTGACCGATCTTGTGGAATGGGTTTTATCGTATAGCATTGGTGCGAATAACTTTTTCCTCTTCGATTTTACACTGATCATCAATGCGGTGATCTGTGCGTATTTAGCGATACTTATCCTATCCATATTCTTAGTTGATGGATATAAGATTCAACCCCTAAATATTAAAAAGTCATCACTTTGGATTTTATATGCATTCTTTATGCTATACATCTATATCAATAATAGTTTTGCTTCTGTGCTTTTAGTGACGTTATATCTTTTCATTATCTATAATGCAAGAAGTTTGAAGGCACTCTTATTCTTAATGGCATGTTATATCGTTAACATTCCACTCAACATTATTGAACGGTTCATTGATAATACATGGAAATTTGTTCGGATCAATATTTGGGTTACCGATTTCTTTGGTATCTTTATTCTTTATTTGATTGTGATGCAATTTCTATCACTTCCCAAATTGAAAGCTCAAGAATAACTGTAATTAGTGTCATGATAAGAAATAAAAAACTGCGCGAATTGCGCAGTTATTTCTTTATGGAGCGGGTGAGGGGAATCGGACCCCCGTCTCATGCTTGGCAAGCACGTGTAATAGCCACTATACGACACCCACGTCATCGTGCTTTTTCATGATAGCAAATTATTTCCCCACTGTCAAGATATGTTGATTGAAAATGATATATTTTCTTACTCTTTTTTGAATCGCTATGGTTCTTTCGAACAATCATGGGAAAGATAGAAATGAAGGATTTATTATATAATAAGATTAGTACACATTCTTATGAGGAAGAAGACTATGAAAAGAAAGCAAACAATGTTAATCTCATTAGGTAAATATTTAGCTTTTGCGTTTTTACTGGGCTATCTTTTCAGTTTCATCATGTACCAAGGGTATTGGTATTTAGTCATAGATGGTCTCAAAATGATTCCTTGGTACAGCTGGATCTTAGGGTTTTTCATCGTCTTTATCTTCACACTTCTTATCCATGAATTGGGACATCTCATCGCATTTTTAGTCCAAGGTGTTAAAATCCGAGCCCTTTATCTTTTCATTTTTGTCTTTTATCACTCTAAAAAAGGTTGGAAATTTAAGATACAACCCAAATTATGGTATCTCATCGGAGGCTTTGTCGTTCCTGATTTGCCTAAGGTTGATGATGAATCCACCTATCAAAAGCTAGTCATCAAGTTTTCCAAAGCGTTGATCACTGCTCCTATCGTGACGATCGCCTTCATGATCCTCATCGATCTTACCTTTTTATTATCTACTTATGTTAGAGCTTCATCCCTATTCTTGGGTTGGTTATTTATAAGCGCGTTATTTACCTCGCTGATTTCCCTGGTTTACATTAAAACATTCTCATTATCTAATAAATCGTTCTATGGTGACTTTGTTGCTTACAAAAAGATCAAGCAAGATTTAGTCTTTCAAGTGATTCAAATTGTCCAATATCAGCAGTTCAGTCTATCAGAAGATACAACTACCAATCCCTTTTTGTATCAAAAACTAAGCAGTATCATTGAACAGACTGAACTAAACACCTCATTATTCCATCAAATCCTCCTCATGCAATACATTGAATATGTAGTTTATGAGCACATGCCTTCTATGGATAGCATTACCGAAAAACTCGATAAATATCCCAAAAATCATCTTTATCGCACCTTAGAAGGTTTATCGTTACTTTATGATTTCGCAGCGTATCAATATACGCTTGGTCATGTGGAAAAAGCATATCAAATCATCGACATGAATGCGAAGAAGGCTAGCCAAAAAATCGATGTCAAACAACGAAACTATCTTGATCTCAAATTCAAACACATTCTAAATCTTTCATACCACGAAGAAGAACTTGATCAGGAGCATATTGCTTTAGGCAAAGAAGAACTCTTTGAAGCGATCTTAGATCTTCATAAACTGCAAAAAGAGTCTCATCAACCCCTCCCATTTCAGCAATGGTTATGTGAGGTTAACCTAGAAATCGAAAGCGAAGAAAACAAAAACACCATCCAAGGATGATGTTTGATTGTTTCATGGTGCCCCCAGCGAGAATCGAACTTGCAATTCAGCCTTACCATGGCTGCGTTATACCATTTAACTATAGGGGC
>CALMNM010000145.1 GCA_937868795.1 uncultured Acholeplasma sp. | reverse complement strand
AGCACTTCCGCGCCGACGATAGTTCCAAGGAGCAAAAATAGGTCGTTGCCAGGCAAACCTCACTATATTCTATAGTCTCTCTCTTTTAAGTAGCGTCACCCCTTTTGATTTGCCTACATAGCTCAGTTGGTTAGAGCACCTGACTGTTAATCAGGGGGTCCTAGGTTCGAGTCCTAGTGTGGGCGCCACTTAAAGTTCAAACGGCACTTGCCGTTTTTTTGTTTATTAAGATAAAAAAAAGCTAATCCTTCGATTAGCATTTTTATTTAAGAAGAAGTCTTAAACTGTTTAAGATCACCAGAATAGTTGAACCCTCGTGGGCAACCACACCGATCGGTAACTCGATGATACCAAAGACATTACTGATAAGTAAGAATAGGATTACAGAAACCGAGAAGATCACATTCTGTAGTGTCACTCGTCGTGTCCGTTTTGCAAGCTTAATGAGTTTAGGAATACTTTCTAATTGATCATTCATAATGACGACATCCGCAGTTTCCAAGGAAACATCGGTTCCAGTTCCCATCGCAAGCGACACATCAGCTGTAGCAAGTGCAGGTGCATCATTGATTCCGTCACCTACCATCATCACTTTGCCATATTTCTCTTTATATTCCTTGACATATTTTACTTTTTCTTCAGGGAGTAAATCTGCTTTAAACTCATCAATTCCTGCTTCTTTGGCAATCGCATTCGCGGTGAACTTATGATCACCTGTGAGTAACACGGTTCGAACACCCATCGCTCTAAGATCTGCCATGACATCCTTTGCATTTTCACGAATGGTATCCATCAATGCGACAAAGCCCACCACATGGCCATCTTTGATAATCATCACAGCAGAATGTCCTAAAGCATTACAACGGTCAAGTTTTTCTTGAATTTCAGGATGTTCTTTGGCTGGAAAACGTCCAATCTGCCATAAAGAACCTTCATAGTTCGCTTCCATACCATGTCCAGAGACTTCTTGACTCTTCATATTCTCAATTAAATATTGATTTCCCAAGTGATCAGCAATGGATTTCGCAAGTGGGTGATCAGACTGTCTTTCTAATGTATATAATACAGATAGTATTTTTTCACGATCTAAGTCTGTAACGGTTTCGATACGTACCACGTGAGGTACACCACTGGTAATCGTTCCAGTTTTATCAAGCATGATGGCCTTAATACCAATTAAATCTTCTAAGGGATGACCCCCTTTAATCAAAATACGTTTTCTCGCACCATTGGATAAGGCAGATAACATGGCGGGAGTGATACTCGCGACAAGTGCGCATGGGGAACCAACGACTAAGACAATGACACCACGATTAAACGCATATGCAGGAGTCCACCAATTAAATAGCGGTGGAACAAGCATCATAAAGATAGCAATGGCGATGACAACATAAACATAATATCGTTCAAAAGTATCGATAAAACTTTGTGAGCGTGTCTTTTCTGACTGAGCTTTCGCCACAAAATCCACAATTTTCTGAACCACAGAATCTTTAGGATCCTTTTTCGTTTCTACAACAATCGTGGATTCAATATTGATGGATCCAGCAAAGACGTTTTGTTGTTCTTCACGGAACACAGGGACAAACTCACCGGTGATTGCTGCTTGATCAAGCGATGTCGATCCTTTAATAATGATTCCATCGACAGGAACTTGAGCTCCTACTTTAACAATGACACGATCACCCACACTGAGTTCAGCAACAGGGACTTCAACTTCATGGTTATTGTCTAATTTTAATGCAGTTTTTGGAGCAAGTTTGAGTAAACTCGTTAATGCTTTTTCACTTTTAGATGTCGCATATGATTCTAAGACTCCACTGATTGAGAAGATGAGAATCAAGATGGCACCTTCCGAATAATCACCAACGATGAACGCACCTAACGCGGCAAGAATCATCAAAATTTCAACATTTAATGCTTTTTTGTGTATGGTTGCTAAAATACCTTCTTTAGCTTTTTCATAACCTCCGATCGCAAACGAAAGTCCGAAGAATAACGCGACGATCCATGAGGTTGGAGTTAGGGCTTCAAAAAGAAATCCTAAAGCGATAAATAAAATGGAAATCACAACGAGTGTTGTTTCGATAATCAATTGTTTTCTAGTCATATAGCCTCCTCATAATCATAGTTACATTTTAGCATAGAAGATACTCATTTGTATAAATAAAGCACCATATTATTATAAATTAGACCATTATTTAGAAAGATAATGATTTTAAATAACACGAGGTATTGATTGTGGTTGTTTTCACATTTAAATTTTACACGGATTTATAAATTCAAAAGAGAAATATGTTCGCTTTTTCCACGTTTTTGGTATACTATGAAAGAGGAGATGATAGCCATGAATTATATCTATGAGACTAACCGAATTTATGTCAATGATGAGAATGGAAAATTGATTGTAGATGCCACATTCCCCTTTATCAAAGAAGGTGTTGTCGTCGTTGATCATACCTATGTTGATCCATCACTTCGTGGACAAGGTGTTGCATCCAATCTTATGCAGGAAGTTTATCAATATATCAAAAACCAAGGATTTAGAGCAGTAGCAACATGCCCATATGCGGTCGTGTGGTTTAAGCGACATCCCGAATGCAAAGACATCATCGCAGACGATGTTCAGGATACATTACATCCTGAATGTAAGATATAATTCTGAGGTTGATATATGAAGCGTCCATTATTGATTTTAGTAGCTGGAGGTTCTGCCTCTGGTAAGAGTACAGTCGTTAAAGAAATCCTTGATCGAGCAGGACTCGATGACGTATTGATTATTAAACATGATGATTACTACCTTGACCAAAGTGACCTCCCCTTAGAGGTACGTTATTTAACCAACTATGACCATCCTAGTTCTCTCGATAATGAATTGTTATATAAACATCTCGTGACGCTTCTCGATGGAAACTCCATCGACAAACCAACTTATGATTTTGTCAATCATACAAGAAGTTCTGTAGTTGAACACGTCTCACCGAAACCGATTATTATTGTCGAAGGTATATTGATATTAGAAAATGAAAAAATTCGTGATTTGTCGAACATGAATCTATTTGTTGAACTTGATGATGATACACGCTTTATCAGAAGATTGCTCCGTGACATGAGAGAAAGAGGAAGAACCTTAGAATCCATCATAAGCCAATATGAAACCACGGTTAAACCAATGTTCCACAAGCACATTAAACCGACCAAACGCTTTGCTGATGTGATCATCCCAAACGATCGCAAACATGACATTGCTGTCGATCTTATTGTGACAAAAATCAAGCAAATATTAGGAGAAAAAGAATGATCCTTGTCGTGATTGCGATGCAAGAAGAAGCAGAATTGATTGTCAAACACCCACTTTCGGATGTAAAAATCATCTTAACAGGTGTGGGAAAAGTCAATGCTGCATCGAAACTTACAGAAGCCATTTTGACACACAAGGTGGATAAAATATTGAATCTAGGATTTGCAGGTGCCTCAGGAGATTTCCATATTGGTGATATCGTGTACGTCAAACGAGCGATGTATCATGATTTTGATTTAACGCTTTTTGGTTATGAAAAAGGTCAAGTCCCGGGATATCCCTCTTATTTTATGACGGATGAAGCCTGGGGATTTCATCTTGAACAATACCCCTTTAAATCGTCAGATCTGTATACAGGAGATTATTTTGCCACTGAACACTACAACCAAAATTGTCTTTATGATATGGAAGGTACTGCTTTATTTCAAGTTGCTCATCGCTTTAACATCCCCATCTTATCGATAAAAGTCGTATCTGATCTTATTGGATCCGCATCACATTTTGAATCTTATCGAAGATTTGAGGCGAGTGAAGGAGCAAAAAGGTTATTTGAGATTTATCAGCATATTTTAGGAGGTATAGTATGAAAGGGTTAATCGTCTTAAGTCATCATATGGAAGATGGAGAAGCGTTGACCACACGTGCGTTACTTATGCGTGCTGGACTAGAAATTACATCTATCACCTATGAACATACGCTTGAGATTGTTACAGCATTTGGTCTTCATGTTAAAGCGGACCAGTTTGCCCGTGATGTTCATCTAAAAGATTATGATTTTGTCGTAATTCCTGGTGGAAAATATGTTTCAATGATCGTCGATCATGATGTTCACATTAAGGAGTTAGCACGGTACTTTTTTGAAGCGAATAAGCTCGTTGCTGCTATTTGTGCAGGACCTCGTTTTTTAGGTCAAGCAGGAATTTTAGATCATAAACATTTTACTGCATATCACGGCAGTGAAAAGGACATGCCATTAGGGCATTATCATCCAGAAAAGAAAGCAATGGTTGACGGTAATATCATCACGGCTCGTGGTGCAGGTGCTGTCTATGAATTTGCATATGAGATTGTTAAATACACATTAGGTGAAGATAAAGCGAAAGGATTACTCGATAATATCCTTTTCTAAAGTAAACGATGACACGTACACACAATTTTAAAGCACTCTTTTGGCCAACCTTTATTGAGCTCCTGTTTTTTATGCTGATGGGTACTATGGATACCCTGATGTTATCAAATTACAGTGACTATGCCGTAGGTGCTGTAGGAAACTCAACCACCCTGATTAACATGTTCGCGGTTCTGTTGCTCATCGTAGCCAACGGGGTCGCGGTTTTAGTGTCTCAATATTTAGGTGCAAAAAAAGAACATGTCGCATTTCGCATCATTGGGAATGGATTAATCGTCAATTTCTTTGTAGGTTTAATTTTGTCTGCGACAATTATTGCTTCAGCACCTCTCATCTTATCGCTTGTCAACACGGAAAACGTACTATTTGCTGGATCCATGGATTACTTACAAGTGGTGGGTGGCTCATTGTTGTTTGTGGCTGTATCCAATATTGCGACAGCTTCACTAAGAAGTTATAATCGAGCAAAGTACATTACTTACGTCGTAGTGGTCGCCAACATCCTCAATATCATCGGCAATTTTATCTTGATTTATGGATACTTAGGGTTTCCTAGTCTCGGGGTTTTAGGTGCGGGTATTTCAACTCTTATTGTTCGTATTATGATGATGATTACCTATCTCATTCTCTTGAGAAAAGTTATCGGAGTGCATCTTTTAAAGAGTCGATTGTATAAGGATACAACAAAACAAATTTTAAAAATTGGTGTCCCCAGTGCGCTTGAATCTTGGACATATACACTGATGCAAGGTGTCGTTTTATCCATGATTAATCGTCTAGGATCGGATTTTACCACTGCACGTACCTATATCAACACAATCTTGACCTACATCTACATTTTCAGTTTAGCGTTTGCTTCAGCCAACGCGGTCATGACAGGGTATTATATTGGTCAGAAAGATTACATAAAGGCGCACCAAGAATCGATAAAAACAGCGATTCGAAGCTTCTTTATCGTCTTTATAATGACACTGATTGTTAACCTGTTTTCTGGGTCGATTATGACACTTTTTACAGATAATCAAACCATTGTGAATACAGTACGAACGGTTCTATGGTTAGCCATCATTCTTGAATTTAGTCGTAGTCTAAACTTGATATTTATTCAGGCATTAAGATCTGCTGGCGACGCCACTTTTCCGCTTATTATGGCCGTTATTAGTATGTTAGGAATCGCGATACCATCCGCGTATGTGTTTGGAATTGTGCTTGGTCTTGGGCTTTTTGGAATCTATATGGCATATGCCCTTGATGAGCTTATTAGAGCTATTTTTATGGTCATTCGTTGGCAATCAAGAAAGTGGGAAGCCAAGAGTACTTATCTAGAAAATACCCACTAAAAAACAACCATTTTTATGCATCAGCATCACGATGAAAAAAGATGAAAAAAACCCTGTTTTTTGACTTGACAATTCTTCAATAATTGGTATAATTATATATGCGCTTGGACGTTGGCCCGTTGGAGAAACGGTTAACTCACATGCCTTTCACGCATGCATTCACGGG
>CALMNM010000144.1 GCA_937868795.1 uncultured Acholeplasma sp. | reverse complement strand
CCGACAGGGTGCGTTTTACTTTTTAAGATATCTTTTTTCAATATAATCTTTGGCAAACTGATCAAAATCAATGGGCCAATCGGATTCAATCAGTTTTTTCATTCGATCAAAGTTAGGAGGATTGGATCCACCACGAAGCAAGCAATACGTTTTAAATAATGCATCTTCATGTTCTTCTTTCTGACCAAGATATGAATAGGCTAAAGCCTTAAAATACCAGAACGAGTCTAGTAGATAAATGATTCGATTTTCCTCATTGTACTTGATGACACGATCAGAAAGTTGAAGCACTTCCTGATATTTTTTCTGTATCCCACGATACTGAATAAGTCGATACATCACAAGCGGATAAATCACATCAGTTCTCCCAGAAATCACGAGTTCGGGGTTCTCTGTAATTTTGACAATTTCCGAAGCTAAGTAATCGCGATCAGTAAATGCAGGGGAATATAATAGCGATGAAAGCAAGAGCATTTCAGGGGTAGATAAGGGGAGTCTTTTTAAAATATTGGGATAATCCACAAGCTCAATCGTCTTTTTAGCGTATTCCTCAGCCGTAATTTTTTTTAAGTTATAATCATGAGCAATAATCGTATGATCATAAATCATTTGATTCAAACGGTCGATGATACGTTTTCTTGGATATTCTTTGATAAAGGCGAGATATGCACGTTCATCATGATACGCAGCTGAGTTATAAAACTTAACGACGCGTTTCATTTCTTCTTGACGTTCATTTTCAAACGAGATGAGAATACTATGGGTATGATAACCTAAGCGTTCGCAAAATAGATTCACAACATCTTGTGAAATATGACTATCCCCCTTCAAATAACGTCTGTATTGACGCAAGGACACAATCCCTTCAACAAAGACTTCTTGTGTTAAATTACGATCAAAACGCAATTTCTCAAAATAGAGTGCGAGATCTTTAGAATATGTACTTTTCATGAACTATCTACACTCCTTAACAATGGGACATTTTTGCCCTACACATTTAAAATTTCATCAGTTAGAATAAAGTTAAGAAGGGGGAAGAAGGATGAAAAAACAACCAGCGGGGGCATTAGATCAGACAACTGTCGATCAATGGGATGGTTTTTACTGGATCGGGGATCCCGAGTTTATTTGGAATCCCAAAGACGAACCACAGACTTCGAACCCTTCAGGGGGGACCACAAAATAGCCCTCCTCTCATTATTGTATCACGGGTTTCATGAACTAGGGTAGGTCGAATTTTTGGGGGGGAATTAAATATCTTTTTGGAAGTGTCACATAATTTATGTGGCATTTTCTATTTTGTCCCCTTAACATAATCATCCATATTGCACCCGGGTGATAGAAAGATTTGGTATAATATGTAAAGAAAACCAGAAAGGGGGTTGAAGGATGAAAAAGCGCACACCTGTAGAAATCTATATGATCTTTATCGGTCTATTCTTTTTGCTCAACATCATCAACACCTACTTTTTGACGATTCAAGGGATCAATCGTTATATCGCACCCTTCCCTCACACCTTTTTAGGTGAACTGAATGCCATATTAGGGAATTTTTCAGTTCTCTTTTTGATCATGATTTTGGGATTCCTTTTCGTGAAAAAAATGAAAGGTCGAATGATCTTTTTACTGATCATCACCTTCTTTTTAAATTTCTGTATTTTCTGGTTTGGGGTCTTCAATTTGTTCTTTGGAACAGCATTTTCGATTCCAGCAGCTACCATCTTTAAAAATCCATCGGATGGATTCGCGATGGGGACGTTTTTAAATGCCATTCTTGAACTTATTACATATGGCCGGATCCTCGTCTTCGTTCCTTTTATTGCACTACTCGTGATTTATCTTCGTTCAGATCGCAACAAATTGAATACGACGACCTTCAAGGTGACGGTTAAGAAATATATAGCATCCATACTTCTCGTGAGTCTAACCTTATTCACCGCCGTTTTTGCTTATTATGAGCAGTACAAGCAAGTGCTCCCCTTAAATTCAGTGAAAAGCACGTTCGCTGTTCAAAATCTTGGCGTTTATCCCTACTATATTGGTGAAGTCATCGGACAACCTTTTGATCTTGATCTCGTGAGCTTTTTAAATTTAAAGGATGATGACGATTTAGCAGAAGCGTATCAATACTATAACAAGAATGTCCCTAGCTATACGAACTATTTTAATGGAAATACATATTCCAATCGTTTGATGATTGAGGATGCGATCTCTACATTATCCATCGATGATAGCCTAAGAAACGGTGATGATCTTCACGGAATTCTCGAAGGTAAAAATCTCGTTCTTATTCATCTCGAATCCCTTAATACGTTCCTTCTTGAATCCGAGTACACCAAAGACCGCTTTACATTCCTCAATGCCTTACTCCAAGAAAGCGTATATTTCTCAAACTTCTATAATAATGTCGGTATGGGTGTTTCTTCCGATGGTGAACTCTCCATCTTAACCGGCCTTTATCCCATGGGCGATCGAACACTTTATTGGGAACATGATAAACTCAATTACGAACTTGATTCCATTGTTTCCTATCTCAAAGATGACGGTTATTATGCAGAAGCGATCCACGGTGATAAAGAAAAGTTTTATAATCGCGATTTAGTGTATCCAGAAATCTATGGATTTGATAATTTCTATTCATTAGAAGATTTCATCCAAGATGGCTATAACGTGGAAGATGGTTATCTTTATGACACCGAAAACAATCTCGTGCATCATTCACCCTGGATTTCAGACTACCATCTCGCAGATTACCTCTATGAAAAGGGAAGCTCATTGATTAATCAATACGGGCAGGTTATGTTGTTTCCGATTACCATGATGCCTCATACACCTTACGAATTTGATCCGAATGGGATTCGTTACGATGTTTATCCCGAAATTTCCCGCAAAATCAGTCATGTCACGTTAAGCTATATCAATTATGTCGACTATATTGATGATGTGATTGAACGTTTCTTTAAAAGTGAAACAGGGGAAGATCACACACTCGACAATAGTGTCTATGTCTTTTATAGCGATCATGGATCAGGAATAAAAAATGGGGATCTTGATCTGATTCTAGGTCGAACCATGTCCGTCGTTGAGACGAGAAAAGAACTCCAACGTGTTCCTGCATGGATCTATGTTCCTGGAGATACGTATGTGACACATGGGGATGTGACCTTAAGAAAAGGATTACTGACTGGCAATCAACGTTTGGTAAGAAGTCAAGTCGATATGTATCGCACGATCATTGAACTCTTCAACTTACCCGTGGGAAATGATCCTTATTATGGGGTTCATGGATTATCAACAGAAAAGACGTTTGCTTTAGACAATAGATTGATGGATGTTGCAACCGATGATGTGTTTTACTCCATGCGCAATCCAGAAAAGACGTATCCCGTGCATCATCGTGTCGATCCCGGTCTTTATGACTATATCTTAAGATTTAAGCAGTTATCTGACATTATCTTATCTCATGGAGATATGCAAGCGCACATCAAAGAAGCGATGGCACGTGTATATGGCTAACAAGAAGTTTTATGGAATCCCACTCTTTTACATCATCACCTTGGTGTATATGATCATCACGACCATCACAGGGATTGTGATGAATAATGGACTCATTCTCTTTTTGGGATGGAATATCCTTTTAGCGACATTCGTGTTCTTTCTTTCACAGATGTATGTTTTATCACAAAAGAAGCATCATTCCTTTTGGGTAGGATATGTTTTGTTTATTCTCTTTATCTTATTTTTCCCCAACACGTTCTATCTACTCACTGATACCATTCATTTTCAAGCCTATACATTTTTTGAGGAGTATCCTTCGCTTTACGCACTGATGATCGATGATTGGATGGTCTTCTTTATCGTGACGATAGGAGTCATCTACGGGATTAAATTAGGGGTTAGCGCGATTGATCAGATGTTTAATGAACTCTATCCCACCCTTAAAAAACATCCCTATCTCATCCTTTTAGGACTCTTTATTCTCTCATCCATCGGTATCTATTTGGGGCGATTCATTCGGTTAAATTCATGGAATATTTTCGATATTGAACGCATTGTTTTTGGCATCTTTGATCATCTATCTTTCTTTATCCAATTTGTTTTCCTTATGACCATGATCCAAAGTTTTAGTTATTTCCTGTTTTCAACCCAAGGTAAAATCTTGTATAATCATAATAAAGAGAGTGAGGAATAAATATCATGCGTGTCTTAGTTGTTGGCGGTGCGGGGTATATTGGATCCCATACCGTTTATGAACTCATTAAGGATCATCAAGAAGTCATTATCCTCGATAACTTATCCTCTGGATATATGGAACTCGTCCATCCAGAAGCAACCTTCTATCAAGGAGATATCAGAAATAAGGCGGATGTTATTCGTGTATTTTCAAAGGAAAAGATTGATGTTGTCATGCATTTCGCAGCGAAGATTGTCGTTCCTGAATCGGTAAAAGAACCTTTGGAATATTACTATAATAACGTCGAAGGGGTTCGCGTTTTACTTGAAGTGATGAAAGAATTTGACGTGAAAAAGATTGTCTTCTCATCCACTGCTGCGGTTTATGGTGAAGCTTCAGGGGTATGTCATGAAGATGATCCGACCGTTCCCATTAATCCTTACGGAGAAACCAAACTTTCGACCGAAAAGATGATTAAGTGGGTGTCGAATGCTTATGGATTCCGTTATGTCATTTTCCGTTACTTTAATGTCGCAGGTGCCGATGCATCGTTAAAGATTGGGTTGATGAAAGATCAACTGACCCATCTTATACCCGTCGCGATTCAAGGGATCATTGGACTTAGAGACCACTTAATGATTTTTGGTGATGATTATCCCACGAAAGATGGCACATGCATCAGAGACTATATTCATGTCAGTGATTTAGCGTATGCACACGTCTTAGGCGCACATTATTTATTTAATGATGGAACATCTGAGACGATGAATCTAGGTTCGAATGCTGGATTCACGGTAAAAGAAGTGGCAGAAGCGGTCAATGCGATTGCCCCACTCAAAGTCGTCATCGGACCTCGTCGTGATGGTGACCCTGCGGAACTTGTCGCATCCAATGAAAAAGCTAAACGTATCTTAAACTGGACACCTAAATATAACCTTAAAGATATTGTCCAATCCGACTACCTCTATCGTAAAAAAATATCAGGCAAATAGGAGGTCTTTATGCAAGAGTTAACGCAAATACTCGAACATTTCACCGAGGGGTTCCAATCATTAACCATCGCGTCCCTCACGCATGAGAAAACACCCTACATCTCTTACGCTCCCTTTGTTAAATATGAGAACGAATACTATATCATCATCTCGCAAATGGCTAAGCATTATCACAATCTAAAGGAAAACGATGATGCCAGTATTATGTTTCTTGAAGATGAGAGTAAAGCACAATCCATCTTCTTTAGGAAACGGCTCAGTTACGAGGTTAATGTCATCTTTGGAGAAGTGAGTTCAGAAGTGATAGAAGCCTTCAAACAACGTCATGGACATATGATTGATCAACTGTTAACATTAGACTTTGTCATCGTTAAGATGAAAATTAAAAAAGGCCTTCTCGTCTTAGGGGCAGGAAGAGCCTATGTGGTCAATGAAAATGAACAGATTGTTGATCAAGCAGGACGTGGTCAAGGTCATCAACGATAAAAAAAGCACTTAACCTCTATTTGAGGAAATGTGCTTTTTTGAATACATATAGGTTTTCCTTGAGATTATTCTGGCCAAATGATCATGATTTCTACCAGTGCTCTTTCGTTGAAAAATTCAGATGTATCGAAGACGATTTCTAGATAAATCGTGTTTGACAGACTAGACTTTTGAACGATTAGAGTATGGGTGCCTTCATCGAGTTGAATCGGTACAAATAGATTTGAGTATGGCGCCGTAAAAGTGACGAATACGCGTCCCTCCTGTGAAAATTGAGTGAAATAATCTGAATGATTTAAGGTATACGTAAGGGTGATTGTTGAACTAGTCAACTCATACCCTATGACATCTAGATGAAGAAAATGACTTGAAAAATCATAAGTAATTCCCGGAACTTCTGGACTCTCAGTTTGTATTTGAACGGGAGGGGATAAACGGCGTTCAACAAAATCATTCACGCCATCGTTTCCGTCCCCTATTAAAACAATGTCATAAGAAGTGGAGTGTCTTAATCCTTCAATCATTATATCATCAATTTCTAAAATTCCATTTTGGATTTGTGATATGTCAAGGGGAACAACAATACCTGTTTCTCTTTGTGTGTAATCATCAATCACCATCAAAGCAAGCGAGCTTATCGATCCATTAGGATCCTCTAATCTAAGTGACATAATCACATCATTTTGTCCAATAAATGTCGCCTCAAAGCGAGGTATAGTATGAATTTCTCGATCAGAAAGATCAGGAATAGTAATGATGAAACGTGCAAGAGATACATTTGAACTAAACTGGTTATTTGAAATCTTGTAACTCATTAGAAATTTAAACTCATACTCTCCAGGTTCATCATAACCTCCAAAACACAAGTGTTGATCCAAGATGTTATGCGTATTGAGGTCTTGAAAATTGATACTGGTATGGGTTGAAAAGTCATTCGGAACAGTGCTTCTTTGAAGACGTAGTGATAAATCGTTATATCCTTGTGTAAGGAGCTTAAAATCAAAACTAACTTCACCTGTATGAGGTGAATAATCAAAGTTTGTGATCATATGGCTATTGATCAGGTTACTTCCACTAGGAAATGTCGTTTGAAATCCTGTCACTGATGTTTGAAGTAAAGGTTCAACACATGCATCAAAAAGCATGTTATATCCTATCTCACAGGTTTCAGCTAAAGTTACACATCGTCCATCTTTTTCGAAAAGACCCTCATCACAAACGAGTTCTTCTGGCGTTTCTTCAGGAATCTCGATTTCTTCATCAGCAACACAAATACCTTCTGATTCATGAAATCCAGAAGAGCAATTCAACGGTTCAGTAGGTGTTTGGTTCGATACACAAGACGACAAAGAAATTATTGCCAAAACTATAAAGATAAAAAAAGCATTTCTATTCATCAATTTCCCCACCCTATCTAAGGTTATATCCCTATTGTATAAGAAAGATAAAGAAAAAGAAAGCATCCGAAGAAGGATGCTTAAGATTTGTTGTTTTTGTTTTCGAGGATATGAGATAGTTCATCTTTTGAGAAGTGGTATTTTGTATGACAGAAATGACATTCAATTTCTGCTTGTCCATCCTCGTGGATGATGTCATGGAGCGACTGATCATCTAGCGTCGATAAACTCTTCGCGAATCCTTCTTTTGAACAATGGCAGAGGTACGTGATATCTTTCTTCTCTAAGATCTGCTCGGTACCATTTGCGAGAATGTGAAGAATATCTTCAGGTGTTTTACCTTGATCAATGAGGGTACTCATCGGTGGTAACGTGGGGATTAGGGATTCGATTTGTTGAATGACATCTTCGCCCACATCAGGCATGAGTTGTAAAATATACCCACCTGCAGCGCGAATGGTTTGATCAGGGTTAACCAAGACGCCTACGCCTACCGATGAAGGTGTTTGTTCAGACATCGCGAAATAATACGTGAAGTCGTCTCCGATTTCCCCCGTTTGAATTTCAGATGACGAAGTGAAATAATCTCTCATTTTTAAATCCTTAGTAATATGAATGAAACCTTGACCTACCGCTGCACCCACATTGAGCTTCCCCTTTTTGGGTCCTTCATCATAGACGATATAGACATTAGGGTTAACAATTTCTCCACGAACTTCGCCTTTGGCATTCGCTTCGACTAAAATGGATCCGATCGGACCATCGCCTTTGACTCTAATGGTCAACGTTTCTTCCTCTTTGTACATCATACCCATCATGGCTGAAACCGTTAAAACACGACCAAACGCCGCGGATGCTGTGGGCCATGTGTGGTGAATTCTTCTAGCTTCCTCGACGAGATGTGTTGAACTTGCCACATAGATTCTTACCTGTTTATTATAGGCATAACTTTTTAGCGCATAATCTTTCATCATTAACACTCCTACCTAGGTTATTGTACCATATTTGCAAGTCATTATGGGATGTGATACAATAAGCGCGGTGAGAAACATGTCATTCAAAATCGGAAATTTAACCATTGAAAATAAAATCATTTTAGCACCCATGGCGGGAGTGTCGAACTCTCCTTTTCGCATTCTATCCAGAAACTATGGTGCGGGATTGGTTTACGCGGAAATGGTATCCGATAAAGGACTTCTCTATGAGAACGAAAAAACCAAAAAACTTCTCTTTATGACCGATGTTGAAAAGCCCATGGCTCAACAAATTTTTGGCTCTGACTTAGAAACCATGGTGAACGCCGCATTATACATCGATAAACATTCCAATTGTGATATCATCGATATCAATATGGGATGCCCCGTTCCCAAAGTGGCCATTAAGGCACAAGCAGGGTCCGCACTGATGAAAGATCCAGATAAAATTTATGACATCGTTAAAGCGATCGTTGAGAAAGTATCCAAACCTGTGACTGTCAAAATCCGCAGTGGTTGGGATCACTCAAGCGTGAATGCAGTCGAAGTCGCTAAAAAGATTGAAGCCGCAGGGGCGAGTGCCATTATCGTTCATGCAAGAACACGTTCTCAAGGCTATAGTGGGAATGCGGATCTTGATGTGATTAAAGCTGTTAAAGACGCAGTAACAATTCCTGTCATTGGCAATGGTGATGTCACGGATGGGCCTTCTGCCAAACGAATGCTCGATTATACGGGGTGTGATGCTGTGATGATTGGTCGTGCAGCGTTAGGTAATCCTTGGATATTTAGGGAAATTGATCAATATCTTAAGGATGGAACGACAGCAGAAAGACCGACCTATCAAGAAATTAGAGACATGATGTTGACACACTTAAATTCTTTGGTAGAATTAAAAGGAGAGCGCACAGGGGTCTTAGAAATGCGCAGTCATGGTCCTTGGTATTTAAAAGGGATTGACCATGCCTCTGAGCTGAGAAAAAAACTTTCTCAAGCCCAAACCGTCCAAGAATTTAGCGCATATGTGGATGATTTTTTCATGAATCATCCTGAATAAGGAAGAGTATCGAAGTGGTTATAACGAGCTGCCCTCGAAATGCAGTTGTCCTCAAAAGGGGCACGTGGGTTCGAATCCCATCTCTTCCGCCATGATCAATCAAACCACGAAACAGCGTGGTTTTTTATTTTATCTATCGAAAATACACAGGCTATGAAAATGCAATGAAAACAAACGAAAGAAAAAAACTCGAAAAATGGAACGAATGGGGCGTATATGCCCTGTTTTTATTGCATGTTCAGTGATAAAACTATATATGAGATAGTATATCAATTGGTAAAAAGTCATAAAAGAACAGGAGGTAACCTTATGATTGAATTTTATAACATGCTTTCGATCATGACATTTTCAGTGATGTTGGTTTACCTTTTGTCGCTAATCAAATTAAATGATATTATGATATCACACACTTGATAGGGGGATTTTATTATGAAGAAAGTAGTTATATTATTTGTTTTATTAATTTTAGCTATTATTAATTTTGATTTTGTAAATGTTAAGGCTGATTCAATAGCAACCGGTTTAGGTTTTTCAGTAGATTCGGTTCAATATGGTAATGCAAAACACTATAGATTTACGGAAAAATACTCTTATATAGTTAAAAATGGGAAATCATATATCTATGGTTGGTCTAAAATAAAAGCTGCTGTTTACGAGGATCAAACTGATAATGATTGGGCATTAGTGATTATGCAAACATCAGTAACTCCATTGGATGTAAAAATACCAGTAGGAATCTTTAATATTTTACTTAACCATGATAGTTCCACAGGTAATCAAAATCTTTTCTCAGATATTGATAATGGTATGGTCAATTTTGGATATGGAGCATATATTACATCTTTTGGTTCGTATATGGAACAACCATCTCCAAGAGCAACACCTGATACTATTACCTACACAGCATCAATTGAGATTTCTAAAGAAATTAAGGCATCTGGATCAGTTAGTTTTGATGCTAATGAATTAAATCTGTATTATTCTCATCTATTTAGTTCACAGGTTTTTGAAGTAGATTATGAATATTCATGTGCTTTTTTTGATTGTAGCTACTCGAATGATTCTACATATAATAAAGGAACCTATTTAGTTGACATGACATATGCTAACCCTAGTACAGCAGGTTCTTTTGTCAATAAAATTTATTTAGTGACTACATTTTACCTTACTAACAGCTATGCTGGTGGAGGAGCATTGTATGATACTCCATTGGATGTTTTGATTTATTACTAATTCATACAACACTTATGAAAAATAAGAGAAGCGGGTTTACTATTGTTCCAATTGTATTACTCTTGGCTTTATATTTTATTTTCTTTTTTCCACCAGACAAAAATCCACCAACCGGAATACCAAATAATTATTTTGATATTATAGAAGACATTGAAGAAGAGAGTGCAAACGTCTATGTATATAGTGATACTCTTGACTTTAATGAAGATTACACACCGATATTTATCACATCTATTCAGCAGGTTCAAGGTGGTTCTACTAGTCCACACAATTTTTTAATCATAGATATGGAGAAGTACGATACTAATGAATTTGGAACACTTGAACAAATAAATTATCTTTATAGAGAGAGATTTTTTCACATATTGATTGTGAATAATAAAAAGTCAAATAGTACATTCCTTGATGATTTGATTGATTATCAAGATAGAGATTCTGATTTGATCACATTAACATTTACACCACTTCGCGATGTTTTTTATAGCGGATCAAATTCAGGTGAGATTCCAAATAATCAGATACTTATGTATTCAATTCTTTTTGCCATTAACCAGGTTATAGTTGAGTATGATTCTTATTAGACCTTTATGTGGGTCCTTAAAATAGAAAAGATGAAAATACAAAAATGTGGGACCGTACACATTAAATATAACAATTATTTCCGGAAATCCCCTTTGTTAAGCAATTTCATAGGGGTGCTAAAATTGTATTAAACCCCTATACCTTAGACATCTGACTAGAATAGGCTTGATATCATTATCAAGTCTTTTTTTGTGCCTAAAATTAGGAAAAATAGCGATAATATGCTCGATTTTAATCGGTTTTTACCCTTATTGTCTTCGGGATGTTGATTTACACTACTCAATAAAAGTAAGCAAACACAGATTATGAATCCTGTGTTTACACGATTTGAAGGGGAGGTGCTAAAAAACTACACGATTACTCTAAATGATAGGTTTTTATGCTATAATTTTAATAATATAACGCTATATAAAACTTTTTACAAAAAATATTTTACGCTATGGGAATCTGATTACACCTCATATATTATAGTAATGTGTAAAATAATGATTTTGTATATATCGATAGTGGGGGTGTAATATTGAAGAAGGTTTTGGTTTTATATTATTTAATGATGTTGATTGCTACTATATTTGCTCTAACTGAGATTAATTTTCATCAATCCATTGGATTTGGATTTCATAGGGCGGTAATAGTGATTTATCCTCTCATCGCACCTATATTAATCGTATTGCCAATATTCTACTTATATAAATCCATTCGTGCATTTAATAGAGCAAGCGCTATTGCACTGGTAGCATTGAATATTTTAAATTTCACTATATTTGTTTTCTATGTTATTTTTGTATGGATTGCATTATTTAACATGGCGATGTCAGTATAATAATTTTATGAGCCTTAAGGAGTCAATGTTCAAAATAAGATGCTAAAAATCTACAGGATTACAAGGTAGGGGTGCTAAAATTGTATTAAACCCCTATACCTTAGACATTGACACTATAAAATTTATTTCTATTCTCTTAAGTGAAAAAGAAGTAAACTTTTTTTATTTTAAGGTAAAATATAACTACTAAAGGAGTCACCTATGCGCATTCTTGAAGATTTTGATAAACATGATTACGATGAATTATCAGAGATATTTTTTCGTGAAGCCGTTCGTGCCATCATCATTAAGGATCATAAAATCGCGATGATTAAAGGAAAAAAGTACGAAGAATACAAGTTCCCCGGTGGCGGTATCGAAATGGGAGAATCTGATGAAGTCGCTCTCATAAGAGAAACAAAAGAAGAAACGGGATTAAGCATCATTCCAGAGACCATTACACCTTACGGCACGATGCACGAAAAAAGACGATCAGTCTTTAACCCAGAACAAATCTTCGAGATGTATTCAAGATACTACCTTTGTCAAAGCGAAAGCACCATTGATCAAACGGATCTCGATGACTATGAAATCGAATATGGCTATCAACTTGAATTCATTGGCATTGATGAAGCGATTAAAAATAATGAGTTAGCAAAAAAACATCAACATATCGCAACCTGGATTGAACGCGAACTCTACGTCTTAAAACGTCTAAAAGAGGAAGGATTGATGTAATCGATGGGACTTTATGATGCCTATCAAGAATTCATCAGAACCCATCCCCGCAAAAGTTTCCATCACCGCGGCGATGTCATCATTTTTAGACAGTTTGGTGAAGGGCCAAAAGTCCTTGTTTTACTCTTGGGAAACGCGATGTTTTCTGGAGATGCTTACTTTAAACTTCAAGAAGGGTTAGCTCAAGAATATCAAATTATCACCATTGATGATTATGGTGCGAAGATGACGATCGATAAAGTGACCGATTGTATCTCAGATTTGCTTAAAGTGTTAGAAATTAAAAAAGTATGGGTCATGGGGATGAGCCATGGCGGTGGATTGGCGTTATCCTTTGCTAGAGATCACGCAAGTCAATGTGAAGGATTGATCCTCTATAATACACTCATGCGTCCCAAAGAAGAAAGCGACATCTCTAATGAAGTCGTTCAAAATGTGCTAGCAGCGATTGATCAACTCTCCGAATTGAGACGGATCATGCCGCTCGCTAAAATTAAGGAAGTACTTATCGAACAGATTAAAGAAGAAATTAAAGATGAGGATGCGATTGATCTTTTTGAGGCGTTGATCTCACAGTACACTGAAGCCCATGAACGATCACAAATGTCGATGATTAGAGACTTGCTTAGCTCATACCTTTTTAGTAAAGCTGACTTCAAATATTTGAATTATAAATCGTTAATTTTCTACGGCCATGATCCGGATCCTTTTGGGGGAAATGAACTCATTGAGGCCTTGGTTGACACGATGACTAATCCTCATCTACAGTACTTGGAAACGAATCGTTTTGATCTTATTGTTCACCCTGATGAGATGTTAGAAAAGATGATTAAGTTCATCAATTCATTAAACAAAAAAGCGCTTAACTAAGCGCTTTTATTGATAATATAAGAGGATAACATAATCCGTTGATCAGGTGTTAGGATGACTTTTACATAGGTGCCGTCATCTTCATATCGTGTTTCTAAAATGGTGTTATTTTCTTTGATCATTGAATAGATATGACCTTGATCAAAAGGAATCTTTAAGAGCTCAATGCGATTGTCTTTGTAGATGTGTCCGTAGATCATTTTTACAAGTTCATCGATGTTTTCTTTTGTTCGGTTAGAAATGAACAAATAATCTTCATCGAGTACAGGTGTATAAGGTGCGATTTCTTTTTTGGTGAGCACGAGTAAACGTTCGATTTCTCCAGCACCAATCGATTGCAGGACATCTTTGGTTGTGGTGATTTGTTCTTCTTTAAAGTAGGCACCATCGACCACATGAATGAGTAAATCGGCATTCACCACATCGCTTAAGGTTGATTCAAAACTACGTATGAGCTCATGGGGAAGTTTCGCGACAAACCCAACAGTATCAATCAAAATAAAGGGAGGATAGTTTTCCTTCTGCATTCGTTTCGCTTTTGTATCGAGCGTCGCGAAGAGCATATCTTTTTCTAATACGGGTTCTGAATCATGATTCATGTATTCAGCAAGCGAGTTCATGATCGACGATTTACCAGCATTGGTGTATCCCACTAAAGCGACGACAGGAATTCTATTTTTCATCCGCTGTTTTCGTGAGATCATCTTTTCAAGTTTGATCTTTTCTAGTTCTCGTTTGATAAATGTAATATCTTCAGCTAAGCGTCTGCGATCGAGTTCGAGTTTGGTTTCCCCGGGTCCTTTTGCGTTATAGGATCCACCGCCTTGGCGTGATAAGGAACTTCTCATGCCAATTAAACGAGGAAGTAGATACATCTTTTGGGCAAGTTCTACTTCAAGCATCGCTTCTTTGGTTTGTGCGCGAAGGGCGAAGATCGAAAGAATTAAGAAACTGCGATCGATGACTTGAACATCAAGTTCAGTTTCTAGATTTCTTTGCTGAACAGGGGATAAAGTATCATCGAAAATCACGATATCGATATCCATGACAGAGATCATGGTTTTGATTTCTTGAACCTTCCCACTTCCGATATAGTATTTAGGGGTAATTAATTTAGCATTCTGAACGACTTTGTCCTTAGTCTTGATGTCAAGTGCTTCAGCGAGCGCTTCGAGTTCATCAAGTGAACGCATCGTGTCCTCATAGTTTTGGGTGTAGGCGAGGCCTACGAGTAGTGCTTGATCCATAGTGTTCCTTTCTTGTATGCGTGCACAGTGTGCGTCTAAACGTGATGTCAATACTGACGCATGAAGGCCCTAAGGATCAGAATAAAAAGATGGCTATCTTTTCGTCCATATCCTCAAGGCGGTTAGCATAAAATGCATTTAACAAATGTCATTAACATGTTGATCCCTCCTCAAGTCATCGGTGATTTCTCACCATTCCCTATTATAGTCTCTTTTCTTGATATCTTCAATGTTTGCTTGATTTTATCGTTTCGACATCTTAAGATGTGATATAATGAATAGTAGTTAAAAGGGGTGCACAAACATGTGGAACGATATACCCATTTGGAAAATCATCGTCGATGCCTATTTTGTTTGGGTCTTGGTGGTTTTCGCCGTTAAGTTTTTGATTTCAAATAAGCGAATGCTCGCGGTTGTTTCATCATTTTTACTCGTCTATTTTCTCGCATTTTTGGCGAATTCTTTTGATCTTCTCATCAGTTCTAAGATCTTAGGCTACTTAACCGAATGGCTTCCAATTGTCTTGATCGTCATCATGGCACCTGACATCAGAAGAAGTTTGGAATTTGTTTGGAAAGCAGATTCGAGAAACGAAGAACTCGTCATGGGGAGTGAACGTACCAAACAAGCAATTGTGGATGCCGCTATGATTTTATCAAGTCAAAAAATTGGTGCACTCATGACCATTGAAAAACATAATACCCTTGACCAATATGCAGAACGTGCCATTATGATGAACAGTCAAGTGTCTAAAGAAGTACTTATTAATATTTTTACACCTAATACACCACTTCACGATGGTGCAGTGATCATACGTGGTGACTCCATTTTGTGTGCAGGAGCCTACTTTGTTCTATCCGATAACCAAAACTTTGAAAAAACAACGGGATCAAGACATCGTGCGGGTCTCGGGATTAGCGAAATCACTGACAGTTTAACCATCATCGTTTCCGAAGAAACCGGGAACGTTTCGATTGCTGTTGAAGGGATTATGCTCAAGATTAATGATCGCGACAAGTTGATGGAATACATCAATATGTTTATGAAGTGAGGCGACGATAATGCGACTATTCAAGAAAATTTTAACGTTTATCTTTGAACCCCTAAAGGCGTTTGCCAATCGTAATATCGCTGAAAAGATTTCTTCATTCTTCTTCAAAAATAAATGGATGATCTATGTGCTTTCTGCGATCATCACGCTTCTGATCTTAACGATCACATATATCTTAAACGTGAATTGGTGATTCTATGCTTCAACATCCTATTTATCCTCTCATCATCACCGTCTTTACCCTCTTCTTGATTATTATTCAAAGTATACAATCTGAAAAAGTGCTTAAGAACCGATTGGTGATCGGTTTTTTCAATATGACGATAGCAGTGATGGTTCTCGTCATCTATCGAGACATGATTATTGGAAACACTCTTTATGAGCAGATCTATATTGTGTTTAATTTCTACGCTTATACCGTCTTTCTTCTTGTTTTATATGCCACTTTCAAAACAGCGATTCTTAAAGCGAATCACTATCAACTCTTTGTTAAATCGATTAAAAACAGTCGCTTTAATGCCTATTATGTCGTTGATGCTAAAGAGAAAATTAAAGATATCTCATCTGGACTTCTCCGTGAATTAGGGTTGGATAAAGAAGAGGTCATCGGGAAAAAACTATTTACCATCTTCAATAAAACCATCCGTTTCCAAAAGCTTAACGACCAAGAAGTCAATAATCGACAGCTTGAAAGTTATTATCTATCCTATAAGGAACGCGCCCATCCAGGTGATTCTGAAGTCGAAGAACTCACGTTTCTTAACGTCGATGGAAACCCGGTCATTCTCCATATGGTCATGCAGCCAGTCTATGCATTAGGGCGTTATAAAGGACGTATTTGTGTGGGTGAAAAGAAATCAAATTTCGATATGCTCGCCGTGGAAAAAGAACTCCAAGACCGCAACCAAGAACTCGAAAGCATACGCCACAAATTTATCGCCACCCTTGAAATCTCCGAAGAAGGACTCTTCTATATCGACTTAGATGAACGTATTTTATGGGCATCAGATGTCTTAGTCAGCATGTTAAAACTTCCGGGAAACACCTTGGATTTAACGGATTTTAGACGTCAAATCGAAGCGGAAGATTTAAAGAAGTATTTAGCCTTAATAGGCGATTTATCAATGAACAAGAGCACGTATTCCACATCTTATCGTATCCTTGTTGATGGACGCTATGTCTGGTTTAAAGAAAAGGGAAAACGTCTTTTCGAAGATACTGAATCCGCAATCATCATGGGAACGTTAAATCCCATGAAAACCAAACATTATATGGCATCCAATATTGACGAACTCGACCGTCTTAAGGACCAAAATGATTTACTCGTTTCTATGAATAAACTATTCAAAGATTCCAGATATTTTCAGCTTGTCGTCTTTAAGTTAAAAAACATCCCAAAGATCAATGAAACACACGGACGTGAAGTCGGGAATATGCTGATGGCTGAATATATCAAGAAAATGCGTACATCGTTCGTTACCGAAAGTGGTGATATCTTTAGAATCTCAGGCATTGAGTTTGCTGTTACGATCACCGATCCACGAAAAATAGATATATTACAACAAGGTATTAAATCAAATAAAACGTTCTTAAATCTTGTCATGCAATATGGATCACTTTCTGTGGAACTTGAAGTCTTTGCAGGCATCGCGATCGGTGGATCAGATGCGCACGATGAACATAAGCTTTATCAAGCCGCAGCACAAGCATTGAAGATTGCTGAAAACCCACAGTTTTCAGCGCACGGCTGTTATTATAAGGATATTGCAAGTTCATGACCAAAAAGGAATTAAGAACTTTCTTCCTCAAAAAAAGACAAGCGATGTCTGATGAAGAAAGAATGCGTCAATCCTTATCGATTGTAAAGCAAGTCCAAGCAGATCACAGATATCAAGAAGCCAAAACGGTTGCCTTATTTTATCCCATGTCATTAGAAGTGAATTTACTGTCTCTTCTCGAAGGTGATAAAATATACGTATTTCCTCGTGTGGAAAAGGATGGTATTCACTTCTATCCCTATTCTAAAACGATGGTATGGCATAAATCAGCCTTTGGTGTCATGGAACCTGAAGGTCATGAATCATTCGATGATCGGATTGATCTCATGTTAGCGCCAGCTTTAGCCATCTCAATAGATCTTTTCCGTTTAGGCTATGGAAAAGGTTATTACGATCAATTTTTATCTATGTATCGACCAAAACACGTGATTGGTGTCGTCTTTCATCACGAATGGGTGGAGATGCTTCCCATCTCGAATCACGATCAAAAACTCGATGATGTCATCAAGGGGTCCCTATGAATACTGCGTTGATTGTGGCTGCAGGTGCAGGCACACGTGCCAAACTGAATCAGTCAAAAATCCTTTATAAAGTCAATCATAAGCCACTATTTCTCTATAGTGTTGAGACATTTAAATCGATGGGATATACCATCGTTTTAGTCGTTTCAAAGGATGATATCAACGATGTTAGAAAGTACGTCACCGAAGATATTAAACTCGTTATCGGTGGAAAAACGCGTTCTGAATCGGTGAAATTGGGATTGAAGGCAGTGGAAACACCCTATGTCTTTATCCACGATGCCGCTAGACCACTGATCACAAAACAAACATTATTCAATATAGAGAAAGCACTCGAATATCATGATGCCGTTTTGCTTGCTGAAAAACTAACCTCAGCACTAAAAAAGACCAACATACAAAATTATACAAGTTTAAATAGGGATGACTATCTACTTGCTCAAACCCCACAAGCATTCCTAACGGAAAAAATACGATTTGCTTATATACGTAATGAACATACGTACGATGATGATATCAGTTTATATCAAACGTTCTATCCCGAGGAAAAAATTCATGTCGTGATCAACGAAGAACCGAACATGAAAGTGACATACCCCCAAGATTTTGCTTACGTCAAAGCGATTTTAGAAGAAAGGGATGAGCATATGCGCATCGGTCATAGTTTTGATATTCACGCACTTGTTGAAGAGCGTCCCCTATGGTTGGGCGGCATCCAAATCCCATTTGACAAAGGGTTGTTAGGACATAGTGATGCTGATGTTTTACTTCACGCGATCAGTGAAGCCATCTTAGGCGCACTAGCACTCGGTGATTTAGGTACACATTTTCCCGATACCGACCCGAAATATAAAGGCATTGATTCAAAACTTATCTTAAAAGATGTTTTAATGCTCATGCAAGATAAAGGGTATATGGTAGGGAATATTGATGCGACGATCTATGCTGAACTTCCCAAATTGAATCCACATATCTTAACGATACGTGAAAGTATTGCCAAATTGATGGCCATCGATCTGGATTTGGTGAGTGTAAAAGCCACCACTTATGAAAAGATGGATGCTATTGGAGAACAAAAAGCGATGGCTGCTGAAGCGGTTGTCTTATTAAAGAAGGTGTGATGATGATTATAGATACAGATTTTGGCCAATTTGA
>CALMNM010000143.1 GCA_937868795.1 uncultured Acholeplasma sp. | reverse complement strand
AAAACTTATTCAAACCTGTGATCTATATTCAACAATTTTAGATCTTGCAGGTCTTGATCGTGAATGCGCAGAAAGAGATGGAATGTCGATACTTCGTTTATTCGAAAGTGATTCATGGAGAAAATTCGTTGTCTCTGAGTCAAGTGGTTTAGATTTTATGTCCTATACACAACGTATGATTCGTGATGATAGATTTAAATTTGTCTTTCATGTGGGTGGTGTCGATGAATTATATGACTTGGAAAATGATCCATACGAAAAGGTTAATCTATCGTGTGATCCGCTATATGCTCCAAAATGCATCGACATGCTTATCGAATTGAGACGATGGCTTATCAATCACCACGATGGTCTCATTGTTCGCTATGATAATCTTTATCATGCAAAAATAAATCACTATCAAACACTTATCCATCATGATTAGACCCACGCATGTGCTCATTAAACCCGCATCATCAAGGTGTAATCTTTCTTGTGATTACTGTTTTTACCTTGATCTTGCAAAGTCTAGACAGCAATCAAGTGTAAATATTATGTCTTATGACGTCATGCATCAGTTAATTGCTCAAATTCTTGATTACGCGGATGGAGGACCTGTTACTTTTGGATTTCAAGGTGGAGAACCCCTTCTAGCTCCATTGTCGTACTATCGTGACTTTGTGACATATGCTAAAGAAAATAATAGACATCATTCACCTATAACATACACGATTCAGACCAATGGTATGTTTATCACACATGAGCATGCAGAATTTTTCAAACAAAATCAGTTTTTAGTGGGTATTTCGATTGATGGACCCGAAGATATTCACAATCATTTTCGAAAAGATGGTCATGGAAAACCATCCTACTCTTCTGTGGTTCGAGGTATTAGATTGCTGATGGATTCTAAGGTTATTCCTCACGCACTCACAGTTATTACCTCATATAATGCAAGAAGAATCATCGAAGTTTATGAACACAATAAGTCATTAGGAATTTTCCACATGCAATTTATTCCCGTGATTGAACTCCTTGATGGTGTCGGATTCACACAATCATATGCACTATCGCAGGATGATTATGCATATGCACTTAAGAACCTGTGGCAGCAATATCAAACTGACAGTCAACTCGGTGCTCCCGTCAGTATACGCTACTTCGATAATCTTAGTCAAATCAGTAATGGAAGAAGAATTGAACAATGTGGGTTATCGGGAATATGTCATGCACAAATCGTGATTGAAAGTGATGGATCTGTGTATCCATGTGATTTCTATGCGGATGATAAACATCGCATGGGGAACCTTATGGATGATGACATCGCGTCAATTCTTAAATCAAAGGTCATGAAAGAGTTTATGATCGACTCATTTTACATTCACAATGATTGCATGAAGTGTGATGTCTATCAGTGGTGCAGAGGTGGTTGTAAAAGAGAGCATGTGATCACACAAAACGGTCAGCACAAATTCAAGTACTGTGACGGAATAAAAGATTTTCTTAATCATATCAAAATAACAAATTTATTGGAATAAATACTTTTTTACTTTCTCCGAAGAAAAGATCACCATGACGGTGATCTTTTCGCTTTATAAAAGTGCGAGTATATAGTTTAATAAATATCCCTATCAATTAGGCATATTTTGATTTACAATGTCAAGGAAATTTCATTTACTTTTAATCTTTACTTGATATGATGATAAGTGAAGGAGTTGGTATGATGACACACAAAGGATTTACTTATATACGTTCGGGGAGCATCATTTTAAGTATATTTATCCTC
>CALMNM010000142.1 GCA_937868795.1 uncultured Acholeplasma sp. | reverse complement strand
CGCAATCCGAAATCAGTAATATGATTGATGCAATGTATATTTTGGCGAACGAAAATGATGCCCTACTCGTCACAGATATCTCCACAGATGTTACTGTGGGACAAACCCAAGATCTTAAGACAATTGACTCTCTCATTATTCGTCAACTCATTACCGATAATATCGTTGATGTTCTTTCTACATCAACAACGATACCTGCAAATTCGTATGATCCATTACAACCTACGATGCTGACACAATCCGAAATCAACGATATGATTGATGCGCTTGTTGTCTTAGCTGATGGTGATACGAATACACCAGTCGCCTCCATTGATACCAATGTCACCGTGGGTCAAGTTCAAGGATTAGGATCCAATACGTCACTCATCATCAGACAACTTATCACAGATAATATTGTCGATGTGTTAGGACTTACTGTGGCTATTCATCCAGATACTTATGATCCACTTGAACCGACGATGTTCACCACTGTTGAGATTGAAGAGATGATCGATGCGCTTGTCATCTTGGCAAACAATGACTTAAATACCCCAGTCGCAACCATTAGTACCGATGTCAATGTGGGTCAAGTTCAAGGACTTAAGACGAACAACTCACTCATCATTCGCCAACTCATGACCGATAATATCGAAGATGTATTAGCAACCACCGTTGATTTCCCAGCAGAAGTTTATGATACCACGTATACAACGATGCTTACCACGACAGAAATTGGTGAGATGATTGATGCGTTATACATTTTGTCGGATGAAAATCCAAATTTACCGGTTGCCTCCATCTCAACCGATGTAACCGTAGGTCAAACACAAGATCTTAAAGTCAACAGTTCACTCATTATTCGTCAATTGATTTCTGATTCCATCGTCGATAACATCGGTGCTACAGCAAGTATTCCTCTTGATGCGCATATCGATAGTGATGTTAACAAACGCTTAACGGATACTGAAATTAATCTGATGATTGATGCTTTACTCATATTAGCGGATAATGATGGCGATGTCTTAGTATCGGCCATTTCAACCGATGTCACGATTGGTCAACTTAAGGGATTAAATGCCAATGATTCACTTATCATCGGTCGTTTGATCACGGATACCATCGTGGATACCATTGATCCTCTTGATGAAGGTAAGATTCCACTTAACGCATATGTCGATGGCAATTCAGCAAATCTCTTAACTGAAACAGAAGTTAATGACATGATTGCTGCCCTTGAAATTTTAGCAGGTTCAACCGTACCCGGTGATCGTGACGATACACTTGTATCAGCGGTATCCACAGATGTCACCGTGGGACAAACACAAGATTTAAAGACCAATGGATCACTCATTATCAAGCAACTCATCTCCGATTCTATCGTCGATACAATTGGTGCAACTGCAAATATCCCACTCGATGCGCACATCGATGGTGACTCTAATAATCGTTTGACCGATACAGAAATCAACAACATGATCGATGCATTACTCGTCTTAGCTGACGGCAATGAAGCAGTATTAGTTTCTGCGATTTCTACAGATGTCACAATAGGTCAACTTAAGGGATTGAATGCGAATGATTCACTCATTATTAACCGTTTAATTACCGATTCGATCGTGGATACAATTGATCCACTTGATGAAGGTAAGATTCCATTAGAAGCGTATGTCGATGGCAATTCAGCAAACTTCTTAACTGAAACTGAAGTTTCTGATATGATTGCAGCACTTGAAATTTTAGCAGGTTCTACCGTACCTGGTGATCGTGATACCACACTCGTTTCTGCGATATCTACGGATGTCACCGTGGGTCAAACACAAGATTTGAAGACCAATGGTTCAGTGATTATTAAACAACTCATCTCTGATTCGATTGTCGATTCGATTGGATTAACCGCGACCATCCCGGATGCAGCACACATTGATAGTGATACCAATAAGCGCTTAACAGATACCGAAATCAACCATATGATTGATGCGTTACTCATCCTAGCCGATGGTAATGAAGCACTCCTAGTCT
>CALMNM010000141.1 GCA_937868795.1 uncultured Acholeplasma sp. | reverse complement strand
TCAGTGATGGGAATAAAGAAGCGGTACGTTGCGTGGTTGAATCATGCATAATGATCACTTCAAAATCCGAAGTCAGTTGGACATCAAGTTCAAGAATATCTGCACCATTTTGTGCTGCTTCTAGAGCAGCTTCAATCGTATTTTCTGGAGCTGTTGAATTTTCTCCGAGGAATTTTCCACGATGGGCAATAAGGAATGGTCTTCGAACATGGGTGTTTTCTGGAAACTTAGCATAGGTGATAAAGAGTTTTCCATAGGTCTGGGTAATGATCCCATTCGCACCTGATAGTATCGCTTGGTAATGACTGGATTCATCATCTCCCGTTTGAACCCAAACGGTCATCAAGCGTTTTTGCATATACTCGACTTTTTCACGATCAACGACTTCAATAGGAAGAACTGAAGCAACCGCTTGTGCACGATTGGTCGTTCTTCTGATGTCCATGAGATCCGCTTCAGTGAGTTCTTCTTGGTCATCAAACTCGTAGATCATCACACCACGAATCACTGAATGTGCTGCACGTGCAGCGATAATTGCTTCATCATTTTTTGAGAAAATGAAAGCATCAAGGATTCCATAGGTGCTTAACTCATCGCCTAATGCAGTTGCGATTGCTGGTTCATCGGTATAAAATCCTGGAATCACCTTTCCATCAATGGCGACTAAAATGTTATACAAGGAATCGACAACAGCACCATTCATATCGACGATATCTAAATCTTGATTGATTCTAAAGATGGCTGTTGCAGGACGAATGGCACTCTGGAGTTGCGATAACTGTGATGTTTGATTAAACCAAACCAGTGCCGTAGCAGGTGCCACATTACCCGTTGTGGGTTGATAAACATCCACGACTTGTCTAAATTGATGACGTTCTACCTCGATATAATCTTCAGGTAAGGTAATACGAACATTATCATAGTAAACGGAAACATTATCTGCTTGAACCCCAATACGACCATGCTTATATTCATATGCTGAATCATACGTAATAAGTAACTGATCATTAATCGATTCTTTGACAACGGCATCCTTAACATCAACAGTCAAGCGATAAGTTGTTGCGGGATTTAATGCTTCTGCATACGATGTTGTTGCAGGGACATTCCATCCACCATTGATTCTTTTAGCAAATTCAACACCATTGGATGCAGTAGCATCTTGTCTGATTGCCATTTGAAAGTAATTTTCTGTCGTATAACGGAATAAGACCGAAGTCCATCTCGATGCATTTGCTGCAGAGCTCATCCGCATATCTGTTTCGATGATGTAATTAGAAAAGCCTTCAAGATACTCGGGAAATAGAACAATCGTCGATGGACTTAAGAATAATCTACCATTATCAATCGCAGCAGATCCACCAGCTGCTCCTAGATTATTCTTTAGTTCGAGTGTGTTTGGAAGTGCACCACTGGGGTAATCAAAGTTTTCTTCATAAAGAACATATTCATTATCTGCCGCTTCTTTGATAAACACATGGAGGGTCAGAGATGTCCCACCATATGAAAAATCAACCAAATACTTCCCAACTTCAGAGACGATGATCGATGTTGGATTAATCGTCACTTCTGGATGTGTGCTTGTTAAAGTCGCCTCATTCAGAAAAATATCACCAAAACTACCTTCAACTTTGATGGCAGTTGTGTCGATAGGCTCATTCTTATTTCCCAAAATATGGGTGCTATCTTCTCGAATGGTTCTACTCACTTCATCCTCCGCTGCGTTGACTGGAATTGTGTATAACATCACCGAGCCATAAATCATCATAAACCCTGCTAACACTAGCATAATTAATTTTTTCATAAACCACCTCTAAATTTGGGAAAACGATTTCCTTTTGCGATAAAATAATAACGACACCACAGCAATCCCTTTGGGAAAACGATTTCCTTCTGGTGTAAAAAACAAAGAACTTCATTGTTTTCAAGCATGATGAAATCCTTCGATGCTATGTATGCGTTTTCATATGTAGTATATAGTTTTTAGTTAACCCTGTCAATACTAATCGATGTTTTTTGTTGTTTGTCTTTCAATTAAGGTGACTGGGATCAATTCAATCGTCTGTTTTTTTTGCGTTGGATTGGCAATCAATTCCATTAATTGTCGTGCTGCATGCAATCCAATCTCTTTTGTATCTTGTCTTATGGTTGTGAGTGATGGAACGTAGTGTCTTGCAAAATCGATGTCATCATAACCTACAATGGAGATATCATCAGGGACATGAATGCCTTGATCTTGTAATCCACGAATCACACCAAAAGCTATCACGTCTGAGGTCACAAGAAAAATCTCTGGTCGATGAAGATTTAAAGCGATAGCTTTTCCAATCGTATATCCATGTTCAAAGCCGAATCCATCAGCAACATAGATGTCGGATTCTTCATAGGGTATATGGAATTCTTTCATCAGCATTCTAAAATGGTCGAGTCGATTATAGAAGGAACGTGCTGTTAATGGTCCTGTGACAATACCTAAATGCTTATGCCCTAGTTTTCTGGCATATTCGATGAATAATTTAACCCCCATCACATCATCTGAAAACACTGAATAAAGGTTGGGCATGACAATATCTGCAGAAACCACTGGGATAGGTGAAGCGACGAGTTGTTGGATATTAGGATTATTAATATTACCCATCAAAATAAGTACTCCATCAACTTTTTTATTGCGACACCAATCTAGATATGTCATTTCATTGTTTCCTAACTTCGACACGATTAATACGATTTCATAACCTTCTTTTTCAACTTCATCTTTGAAGGATTGCAAAATGCGAGAAAAGAATGGATGTTCAAATCCAATCAGTGAAATATCCGAATAAATCACACCTATCGTCCAACTCTTTTTACTCGATAGTATTCTGGCTGATGACATCGCAACATAACCTGACTCTTGAACATATTTCAAAACACGTTCCCGTGTCTCTTGACTGATTCGACCTTTTCCATTGACAATCTTCGAAATGGTTGAAGGAGACAGATTGAGTTCTTTTGCGACTTCGATAATCGTTTTTTTCACTTGAACACCTCGTAATCATTATAACTCAAGATGTCTTTAAATCAAGCATCATAAAAAAGAGCATCAACGATGCCCTTCTTCTGGAACTATGCAGATAAAACTAAATCGTGTGTCACCGATATTC
>CALMNM010000140.1 GCA_937868795.1 uncultured Acholeplasma sp. | reverse complement strand
AATTCGTGCAAGATGAACCGCTATCGCGGTAGCTTCAGCACCTTTAAGTCCTTCAGGATGATTGTGAGAGACCTCAGTGACTAATCGACTGAACCGCTTGACTTCATCCAAAGTTTTCGCAACAATACCACACGCAGATACTCGCATCGCTGCTCCATTGCCATAACTTTCATAGGGTTTGGGATCATCTGAAAATATCCAATCCAAAAACATAGCACCATAACCTGCATGGGGATAGGCTTGCCCTAATTGTTGCATTTTAGAAATAGCATTTTTTTGAATATCTTCGTCGGATTGATGTTTATCAAGCAACGAAAGTCCAATGGCGATCGTCATGATGGAGTCATCGGTGAAGCGACATGTTTCATAAAGAAAGTTAAACACTTTTCTCTTGATAGGCTTAAATTCAAAACGAGAACCGACAATATCACCAATAATAGCACCAATCATACGTATCACCTTCTATTTCTATTATAAAAGGTGTGCATGCATTTCACAAGGAAACAAAGAAAAAAGGGATTCAAAGGAATCCCTATTCATTCTTAAGCTTCGCCACTGATCATCAGTGGTCCAACATATACACTTGGGCTTGCAACACCAGAGAGATCATATTTCAAATCACTCGCAAGATCAACGACTTGATTCATCATGGTAAAGAAGTTTCCTGAGACCACGATCATCTTAACTGCATGATCGAGTTTTCCCTGAGAAATCTTGATGCCACTTGCTTGTAAACTAAAGTCTCCTGAAACTGCCTTGACACCGGCATGAATACCCACTAAATCGGTGATGTAAACACCATCTTCAATCCCATCAATCATCTCATTAAATGAATGAGTTCCTGGTTCTAAGTAGAAATTTGTAGGGGCAATTCCACCATTAAATCCATTCCCAGTCGGCTCTGTTTTAAATAGAGATGCGGTTTTTAGATTATGATTAAATCCTTTAAAGACGCCCTTTTCAACCACATAACGCTTCTGACATGCCACGCCTTCATCATCAAATGGAATTTTGAAATGTGAGGGTTGATGGAGTGGATCATTGATCAGGTTGATATTGTCTCCAAAGACTTTTTCACCAAGTTTATTCTTGAGCGCTGACATATTACGGTATGCAGCTTCACCAGAGAAAATGGTGGTAAATGCTCCTAATATTTCCGAAAACATCTCATTGGAGAAGACCACTGGATAACTCTTGGTTGGTATCGATTTTCCACCTAGTTTCGATAATCCTTGATCGATGGTTGTCTTAATCATCTCAGCCACATCGAACTGATAGAAATCTTTCACTAACTTAACATCATATGCAGTTTTAATGTCTTCATCTTGTTGAAAGACACCAATAGCATACGCATAGGCATAGGTGTTTCTTTTTGAAAGATGGAGACCCTTAGAATTCACGAGTGTCGTCTCAACATCAAGTTCTTGGTATTGTGTGGTTTGGACTTGAGTCACTTTAGGATTTGCTAAGATGCCTTCTTCAAGTTTTTTAAGTAAATCAATCTTTTCAGTCACAGGGACGTTATTAAAATCGAAAAGTTCTTCTTCAATCTTTGGATAAGAGGGAGATCCTTCAAAAATGATCGCAGGTTCTGTTGCTGTAAGTGCTTTTGCATTTTCAATCAATTGGTCAAGCATCTTGTCGACATTTTGATCACTAAGATTTTCAAAACGGATGGTCGATAATTTTTCATTGTAGATCCCACGAATGGTCACTTGTTCAACATCACTTTTAACATGTTTTTCAAGTTTTCCTTGATAGACGGTGAGCGCAAGTGATTTATTTCTAACCGCAAACACTTCAAGATCTTTTAATCCCTTAGCCTTGCCTAATTCTATCCAACGTGTAAACATTATTTTTTACCTCCTGCACCGCCAACCGTCATGGATGAAACTCGAATGGTTGGTTGACCTACATCGACGGGAATCGATCCTGAAATTGACCCACACATCCCTTGGCCTAACTCTAAGTTGTCAGCGACACGGTCAATCTTAAAGAGGACATCTTTTCCATGGCCGATAAGCATCGCACCACGGACAGGTTTGGTGAGTTTACCATCTTCAATCATGTACCCTTCTTGAACAGCAAAGTTGAATTCACCGGTCGCAGGAACGACAGTACCGCCACCAAGTTTCTTCGCAAACAAGCCGTATTTGGTATCTTTAATAATGTCTTCAAATTTATCTTTACCAGGAGCAATATAGGTGGTATTCATCCGTGAAGTCGGGGAGAATTTATAGGATTGGCGACGTGCTGAACCCGTAGGATCCATGTTCATTTTACGGCTGTTACGATAATCGATAAGGTAGCCTTTTAGAACACCATTTTCAATGAGTAAGTTCTTTTGCGTAGGTTTTCCTTCATCATCAAAGTTGGTAGTTCCCCATGTGCCATCTAAGGTTCCATCATCATACGCGGTGACCACATCAGAACCTACTTTTTCTCCTAATTTCCCAACAAAAGGCGACAAGCCTTTAGCTACAGCTGTTGCTTCAAGAGGATGACCACACGCTTCGTGGAAAATAACGCCACCAAAGGCATTATGAAGGACAACCGGCATGATTTGAGGTGTCATATCCTCAGCTGTTAATAAGGTGATCGCAGATGTTGCAGTATCAATGGCTAGCTGATTAAAATCAATTTCATCAAAGATTTCAAAACCCATCGAACGTCCTGGACCTTCATAGGATTGTTGCATGACACCATTTTCTTGAGCAACCGCCATGAGGAAGACTCTTGTATGCGTTCTAACATCATCTTGATAGATGCCGTGAGAATTCACAATCCAGACCTTTTGTTCACTTTCAATCAATTGTGATGTTGCTTGTATGATGCGTTGGTCATGGGATTTAATGAGATTGGATAGGTGCATCAGTTTCTCTGTTTTTTCTTCAATTGGTACTGAATGCATGGGTCTTTTGATGTTGTAAACATGAGGTTTAGCGTCACCTAAAGGTTTTGATGCCACTTTTTCACCTTGAAAGGACGCACGAAGATTTTTAACTACATCAAGGATTTGTTCAAAGGAAACAAGGTTGGTATAGCCGTATACTTCATCAACACCTTGAATCAAGCGCACACCAGCTCCATACGTATTTCCGCGGTCAATTTGGGTCACTTCTCCGTTATTGACACGAATCACAGATGACAAACTGTCTTCTAAAAAGATCTCTGCGAAGTCAGCACCTGTTTCTAGACCCTCATCGATCAGTTTTTGTAATTCAGCTTTGGTTAGCATAGCTTCCCCTCTTTCTTTATAAAGTTAAACTTTATATCTATTATAAGCATCAAAGTGGTTCATTTCAATGATTATGAAAAAAATAACTTATTGTTATTCCATTTTTGAATGTTTTTTAGAGAAGTACTTCTCTATTCGTTCCATAAAAGACATCTTTGTGTCCTGAAATTTTCCTAAATAGCTGTTCAAGATAATCCCAAAGTTGATCGACATCTGCCTCATAACTGTGTCCCCAAAGATAAAGAATTTGCGGTTCATCACCATCGTATGCGAGAAACTGATCAATGATTTCATCAATTTTTGGATCGTGGTGATGACACGTGGGTTTAAACCGCAACAGATCTGTCTGCATTGTGGTTTTGTGATTTGATTCGACGGTTCTTGCATAGCGTAATCCTGATGATTTAATACAATCAACCACTTGGTCGTTATAGTGTCCATAAGGATACGCCATTCCGACTGGTGTTTGTTTAAAAACCTGTTCAATATTTTTAATGTCCTCGATGATTTCTTTTTCAATTTCAGTGACAGATAGACTTGTCAAATGGGGGTGGGTGACTGTATGGACAGCTACTTCATGACCCTGATAAAGAGTAATCATGTCTTCAAAAGCCATATGTTCGATGCGGTGTCCTTTAATATAAAAATCGAAAGCCGAACCCGATAAACCTGTATTAATATTGAAAGTTGCTTTCAAATGGTATTTGTTGAGAAGATGGACAAGCCTTATATCCTGTTTGATTCCATCGTCATAACTTAGCGTAATCGCTTTTGTATACTTATCTTGCCACATAGGTTTCTCCTTATGATATCTTATTTCAATTATACAACGCTTATGAACTCGTATAAATATGTTATTTGTAATAAAAAATGCCCTTCTCGAATGAGAGGGGCTTATTGTTATTGAAGTGCACCTAAGCGATCAGCGACCGCTGGATGACTATAATAAAGCAAAATAGCAGATTTATGGGGGTTTAAATTAGAAAGGTTTTGTTGATATAAGACAATGAGAGCTGACCGCATCGCTTCTTTTGAAGTGATGC
>CALMNM010000139.1 GCA_937868795.1 uncultured Acholeplasma sp. | reverse complement strand
TGGTGCGGACGATGAGATTTGAACTCACACGGCCTAACGCGGCCACATGCCCCTCAAACATGCGTGTCTACCATTCCACCACGTCCGCCATTAAAAAAGGTGCGAACACCTTTTTTATCCTTATTCAACAGCAATGATATAGGTATAAATATCTTGCTTACCCTCGATGACATCGACTTCGATGTCTGGGTTGAGCTTCTTCGCATGCGCTACAACCTGATCGAGTTCATCTTCATCAGCATCATTTCCATAGAAGATGGTCACAATTTCTCTTGATTCATCGATCATATCATCTAAAAGCCCTTGAGTGGTTTCTAAACGTGATGGTGTAGAGAGCTTGATTTCACCTTTGGTGATTCCGATAAAGTCGCCATTTTTGATCTGGACTCCATTGAGTTCAGTATCTCTTACAGCGTAGGTAACTTCTCCTGAACGCATATTAGAGACAATATCCATCATCTGTTCAACGTTGTCATCGACATCAGCGGTTGGATCAAATGCCATCAGTGATGAATAGCCTTGAGCAATACTCTTTGTCTTAAGGACGCGGATCGAACGATCAGGAAGTAAATCCAATGTTTGTTCAGCGGATAAAATAATATTCTTATTGTTTGGTAAAATAATGACGTGATCTGTATTAAGCTCTTCAACTGCTTTAACAAATGCTTCGGTTGAAGGATTCATAGTTTGACCACCATCAATGATGAGATCAACACCTAATTCCTTGAATGCTTCATGAATTCCTTGACCGGATGCCACAGCAATGATACCAAATTTCGCTTTTGGTTTCGCCACTTTGGTTGGTGTGGGTTCGACTTTCTTATGATCACTCACCTGATCACCCAAAATGGTTTCATTTTGGATTCTCATGTTTTCAATCTTAATGGTTTGAAGATCGCCATATTTTTGAGCTAAGGTGAGCGCTACACCGGGTTGATTGGTGTGTACGTGTACCTTTAAGAGATCATCATCAGTAACAACCACTAATGAATCACCCATTTGTGATAGAGGATCTTTCATAAAGTTTTCGTTAAACTTCTCAGGTTTGTGGAGTTTAACGATAAATTCTGTACAATAGCCAAACTTAATGTCAACCTGACCTAAGTTTTCAGCGCCATGATAATGTTCTCTTTGTTGAGCTTGAAAATTGACTTCTGCTTCATTGAGCATCTGTCCTTCAAGAGCCATGACCCAACCTTCAATAATTTTGATAAATCCAGCTCCACCGCTGTCTACGACACCTGCTTCTTTTAATACCGGAAGTAAATCAGGAGTTTTGATCAGGGTTTCCTTAGCTTGATCTAAATACATCTTTAAAACTTCTTCTACACTATTTAAATGATTGGATTCACGAACGACTTTTTCGGCAGATTCTCTAACGACAGTAAGTATGGTTCCTTCAACGGGATCCATCACAGCGCGGTAAGCCATTTGATAGCCTCCGACGAGTGCTTGGATGAATTCCTTGACGGTTGCAGATCCGTTATCAATCTTCGCGATTTCAGAATAAACACCGCGGAAAAACTGGGACAAGATAACACCAGAGTTACCACGTGCTCCCATGAGTAAGCCGCGAGATAAAATTTTTGAAATATCAACGATTGATTGAGAATCTAAATTACTAACTTCTTTAATGCCGGCCATCATCGTCATTTGCATGTTGGTTCCGGTGTCTCCATCGGGGACAGGGAAAACGTTGAGATGGTCAATTTCTTTGTGATTATTTTTTAGGTTAACTGCGCCGTTCGTAACCATTTTCTTAAATAGAGTTCCACTGACTGTTTGATTCGCCATATTGAACCTCCCTATTGGAAAATTTGATCTATAATTAAGGGTGAAAGAATTGCTTCATAAGGTACTACATTTTAATACTGTTTCAGTATAGCATTATTGTTTTTAAAAAACAAGCGTTTTATGAATACATAATATTCCGATAATATTATAGCATATTTCTTCGAAATAGTTCAATTGCTTGGTCGCTTTTCATCACTTGTCATGCTTTTGAAATTTTCTTGCTCTGATTATTCGTTTCTCGGTTGCTTTTTTTATTTTTTTATGTTAAATTAGGTTGTGCAGTTAGGAGTGAGAATATGGCTGAATGCTACGTAACAGGTAAAAAGACTGTCTTTGGAAATAAGCGCAGTCACGCATTAAACGCGACGCGTCGTGTATGGAAGAGCAATCTACAAACCGTCCGCATCAAAGACGAAAACGGAAAAGTGATCAAAGTAAAAGTTTCCGCTCGTGCACTGAAAAAGAACAATTTAGAACGCGTTTAATCAAAAATAAAAAGGCGAGTGCCTTTTATTTTTTTTATCTTTCTCTAAGTGACACAATCTTTAAGATTGAGCCTTCGTGAACATGAATGAATCCCTTCTCATCAACCACTTCATTTGAGATACAAAGGGGATCATAGGTGAGCAACATGTACTCGTTTAAGTTGTACTTAAAACCGGACAATGAAATCACAGCTTTGGGATATGCGATAAAGCTTACGTAATCATTTGTTTCAACTTCATAAAGACCTTTGGACAAACGTTCAATCGTAGAATGATCATCGATGATCTTTAGCATAGGAAACTCATCAAAAAACATCGTATGGATCATAAAGTGTTCAATACGATCTCCACCAATACCACCGACCATAATAAGCTCATCGGGGTTCATCTTCATCGCTTCAACAAGCGCTTGATGGGTATCCGTGACATCCTTAATCGGATTGAGTCTCACTGTGTGTAGTTGAGATAAAATCCCTTGATTCACCAACGAATCAAAATCACCGACTGCTAGATCAATTTTGATCCGCTGTTTATATAAAGCAAGGACTGCTTGGTCCACCGCAATGATTCGATCCGAAGCCTCGATGCTAAGGATTTTTTTTATATCTTTAGGTGTAGGATGAGTGATGACGATTACACGCATTTTAGAACCTCGATCAACTGATGTCGATCCTCTTGATTAAATAAGTAGGATCCAACCACAGAGATATCAACGCCAGATGCTTTCGCGATTTGGATGGTTTCCTCATTGACTCCACCATCGATTTCGATCAAGAAATGAAGCCCTTCTCTTTTTCTAATCTCGACCAATTCCTTAACTTTTTCCATCATCTCTTCCATAAAGGATTGCCCTCCAAAACCAGGTTCTACCGTCATGACTAAAATCAATGATACTTCATTAAGGTAAGGGATAATTGCCCGAACTGGTGTTTTTGGCTTTAATGAGATTCCTACACCAATATGCTCCTTTTGAATCGCTTGAATGGTTTCAGAAACATGATTTGATTCCACATGAATCGTGATGTATTTGGTTTGCTCTAAAGCAAATTTAGGGATCCACTGAAGTGGATCTGTCACCATTAAATGAATATCTAAAGGGAGATGAGTTTGATCTTGAATCGATTTGGTAATCGCTGGTCCAAAAGAGATGTTAGGAACAAAATGACCATCCATAATATCCAAATGAAGTAAATCCGCATTATCAATTGATTTGAGTTCAGCTTCAAGTTGTGAAAAATCTGCCGTAAGTACGGAAGGTGCAATTTTCATGGGTATACCTCCTAGTATTTTGCTTTTTGTGCTTTGATTTCCTCAGCGAACTGAACATAATTTTCGTAGCGTGATGACAATATCTTCTTCTCTTCTACTTGTTTTTTTACCTCACACCCAGGTTCACTCAAGTGGAGACAATTTGAACCAAACTTGCAACGATTGGATAATGCTTGAAAGTCAGGATAATATTGTTTTAAATCATCTTGGAAAAAGATTCTAAATTCTATTTTTGAAAATCCTGGTGTATCGACGATATAGCCTTCGTTAAACCCATAGAGTTCTGTGTGGCGTGTGGTATGTTTCCCACGACCTAACGCTTCAGATATCTCTTGTGTTTTAAGATTGAGTTCAGGCATTAACGCGTTGAGCAGTGTTGATTTACCTACACCGGTTTGACCTGCAAGCACAGTGATTTTATCCTTGAAAATATGGGTGAGCACATCAAACCCGATGCGTTGCTTACTGTTGACATAATAAACATCGATCCCCATCGATTCGTAATATCTCAAGGCAACTTTAAGTTCTACTAATGCATGATTATCGATTAAATCAATCTTTGTTATGACAAGCACAGGTGTTAGATTTTCTTGTTGCATAATAATTAAAAACTGGTCTAAAAGGTGAAAACTGAACTCGGGGCGAATACAGGAAAACACGAGGAGTACCTGATCGACATTGGCGACATCAGGGCGTACTAAATCATTTTTCCGTGGTTTGATTTCACTGATCCAATAGATATCAAGATCCGCTTCATAGCCCACATAATCCCCTACTTTGGGGCTTAAAGTGACAATTTTGGTGTCTTTTTTCGTTTTCATCGTCTCTTGTTTGTTAAACGATGACTTTTCATCCAGACGAAGATAGCGTAATTTACCGCGTGCTGAAGCGAGAATTTCTTCTTTTGTGTCCAAATCAATCAACGTGTATTGATTGGAGATGATCTTTTTAATAAATCCTTGTTTCAAATGAACCTCCTAGAGTTGTTGGCTTCTTAATTGGCCACAGGCTGCATTAATATCATGGCCTTGTTCTTTACGCAAGGTGACTTGAATTTTATTCTTCATTAAAATATCATAAAAGGCTTCCATCGTTTCAGTTTTACTACGTTTATAATCTGCCTCAATAACTTCATTATAAGGAATTAAGTTGACATAGACATTGAGTCCCTTTAGCAATTGGACGAGTTCTAATGCGGTTTCTTTGGAGTCATTTAGCCCATCAATCAAGATGTACTCAATCGTGACACGTCGTTTCGCCACCTTCAAATAATAACGTATCGCATCAACCACTTCTTCAATCGGGTAAGCTTTATTGATTTTCATCAATTTAGAACGAATCTCGTTATTGGGAGCATGTAAACTAATTGCCAAATTAACCTGAAGACCCATATGCGCATATTCTCTAATTTTAGGAACAATACCAGATGTAGATACCGTGATGTGGCGTGCTCCAATCGCGAGTCCTTTGGGATGATTGATGTTGGATAAGAATTTTAAGAGATTCTCATAGTTATCAAAAGGTTCACCAATTCCCATAACGACAACGTAAGAAATACGTTCGTTTAGCAAGCGTTCTGTTTCAATAATCTGGGCTATGATTTCACCTGCATTGAGATCTCTTTTCTTCTTCAATAATCCAGAAGCACAAAAGGAGCATCCGATGTTACAGCCTACTTGGGTCGTGACACAAATAGAATTCCCATAGTGATGTTTCATTAAGACAGATTCAATTAAATTTCCATCAGATAAACCATAAAGCGCTTTGATGGTTCCATCTGCACTGATGTGCTTGATGACCAAATCAAGTGCTTTGATTTCAAAGTTTTCTTTTAGTAGCTCGATGAGATCAGAGGTTAAATTTGTCATCTCATCGAAGGATTGGACTTTTTGTTTATAAAGCCAATGCCATATTTGATCAGCACGATATTTTTTATGCTGATGTTCAGTTACAAAATTGACTAACTCTTCGTGAGTTAGGTTATAGATTAGCATGTTATCACCTTCTATTATTATACACGATTTTGCTATCCTTCAAACGAAAAAACCTGACGAATCAGGTTTTTAGCTACGGACGATGGCTTGATATGTAAAATTAAGTCTATTGATGATTTTTTTCATAATTTGATCGATATCATCTGCCGTAAGTGTCTTTTCTGGATCATTGAAAACAAGGGAGAATGCGAGAGATTTTTTACCTTTTTCAATTGAAGATCCCTGATAAATATCAAAGATATCGGCCTTGACTAGCACTTTTTTCGCTGTCTGTTTAATCAAGGCGAGTAAATCACCCGCGAGTATATCCTCTCCTACGATAACCGCAAGATCTCTGGTGATCGAAGGAAATTTAGAGATGGCTTGATAGGAAAGTGGTGCAGGTTCTTCAAGTAAAGGCATCAAGTTCATGTCGCAAAGTACCGTTGGTGCAATATCTTTTTCCTTCGCATGCGTAGGATGCACTTCAGCAATGACACCTAAGATTTGATCTTTATAGGAGATGACTGCCTGTTTATGAGGATGGAAGTCTTTGACCTGCTGGCTCGCTTGATAACTTAAGGTAATCCCTAGGGGTTCAAATAATGTATCAAGCACACCCTTCACGGTATAGAAATCAGGAGTAATCTTTTCCTTTTTCCATGGGTTTTGTTGCCATGGACCAGAAAATGCAATCCCTAGATGAAGTTCTTCTTTATCTTCAGCAAAACAGTTTCCCATTTCAAAGATCGCAACGCTTTCTTGCTGGCGGGATTGATTGTAGCTGATGACTTCAAGTAGACCATGAACTAACGATTGACGCAGGGTCTTCTTATCTTCAGAAAGAGGCATTAAGACTGAGACAGGATTTCCTAGCTGTTGATAACGATGGACGTCTTCTGGAGCGATTAGCGAGTACGTAATGACTTCATAAAGCCCTAAATTAGATAGATGGTGTCTTAAGTGACGTAATCGTTTTTGTTTAAACGTGAGTTTTCCTGGTAGAGGTTTATCGACTGATTTCATCGGAATTCGGTCAAGGCCATACATACGCGCAATTTCTTCTAAGAAATCTGCTTCAATGAGTAAATCATTACGATAAGAAGGACCGCGCAATTCATAACTATCCTTAATTACTTTCACTTCGTAATGATAACGATCGAAATAACTCATCAGTTCTTCTTCTGGAATCACTACACCTAATGCTTGATTGAAGTAATCTTTCTTCACAGTGACCCATGGATTTTCATAGGGATGAAGGCTTGCTTCAGCAATCCCTTTTGCGACTTTAGCATCGGCGAGTTCAATCAAGAGTTGGGTCGCGCGTTCGAGTCCCTGTTTCACACGTGTTGGATCCACACCACGTTCAAATCTTAATGAGGAATCACTACGTAGATTTAAGCGTTTGCTCGTTTTTTGAATGCGCTTTGGATCAAAATAAGCTGCCTCTAAGAGGACAGATGTCGTTTGATCATCAATCATGGTGCTTGCTAGTCCCATGACACCACCAACAGCAATCACTTCATCATTGGCGGTAATGGCGACGTCATCTTTGAGGAGTTCACGTTCTGTATCATCTAAGGTCTTCACTTTTTCTTTGGGATATGCATCTCTCACGACGATGGTTTTAGACTTTAGTTTGGCAGCATCAAACATATGAAGTGGTGTGCCATATTCGATCAGGACATAGTTACTGATGTCCACGACATTATTGATCGGGTTAATATCGGAAGCAAGCAAAGCTGATTTTAGCCACCAAGGGGATTCCTTAATTGTGACATGCTCAAAATAACGGGCATAATATAGCCCACAACCTTCTGTTTCAATCTTGACTTGATAAGGATTTTTGCCACCTAATTCAAGATTGTTAATCTCAGGCACGCGCACCGGTTGATCGGTCATCGATCCCAAATCATACGCAAATCCAAGATGCGATAATAAATCTCCACGATTGGGAGTAAGCTTTAATTCCATGACCCAACCATCTTGGGCAAGATGTTGGAGAGCAGGTGTTCCGAGTGGTTTTTCCTGATCGAAATAGAAAATTCCATCTTTATAAGCTTCAGGAATGATTTTTTCTTCAAAACCGAGTTCTGCTAAGGAGCAAATCATCCCATTGGATTCAACGCCACGAATCTTGGAAGCCTTAATTTGGAAATTTCCTGGTAAGACGGTGCCCACTTGAGCCACGATCACGTATTGATCTTTGGCGACATTTGGTGCACCACAGACGATTTGTTCAACGTGATCGCCTAAATCTACGGTCGTCACGTGAAGATGATCTGAATTGGGATGATCTTCACATGTTAACACTTTCCCAATCAAGAGTTGTGTCGCTTCATTGATCGGACCAAAGGATTCCACTTCGATGATTTTTTGGTTGGTCAGTTCCAGCATATTATCAGGAACATCGATAAATGTCTTGAGGACGTTTTCTATAATTTTCATCGGTTAACCCCCTTGAATTGACCTAAAAATCTTAAGTCATTTAAGTAGAAATGACGAATGTCATCAATTTTATATTTCAAAATGGCGATACGTTCAACCCCAACACCAAAGGCGAATCCTTGGTACTTTTTGGGATCATAACCACCCATTTCAAGCACGCGAGGATGCACTCGACCAGCACCGAGGACTTCAATCCAACCTAAACTTCCATCTTTTTTCTGATAGCTGACATCCACTTCGACAGAAGGTTCTGTGAAAGGGAAATAGGAAGGGCGAAGACGAATGATGCGATCATGTCCAAACAGATGACGCACCATCGTTAATAGGGCATCTTTCAGATTGGCAAATGTGATATGTTCATCGATAACTAACCCTTCAATTTGGGTAAATTGATGGCTATGCGTTGGATCATCATCATCTCTTCGATATACTTTACCTGGACAGATGATTCTTAAGGGTTTTCCCTTTTTTTCTAGCATGGTTCTCGCTTGTACAGGTGAGGTATGCGTACGAAGTAAGTGATTTTCATCCGTGTAGAAAGAATCCTGCATCGCACGTGCGGGATGTTCCTTATCTAAATTCATCATTTCGAAGTTATAATGATCATTTTCAAGTTCAGGACCTTCTGCAACTTCATACCCCAAACCGACAAAGAGGTCTTCAACATCTTCAATCACTTGATTGAGAGGGTGAATCGAACCTTGGTAAAATTGATAACCTGGTAAGGTGACATCAATCTTTTCTTTTTCAAGAAGAATGGCTAAAGCTTGTTCTTCAAGAACCTGTTTTTTGTCATAAAGAGCTTGTTCAATAGTTGCCTTTAAGACATTCACATCAGCACCAAACGAAGGTCTTTCTTCCATGGGAAGATCTCTTAAAGTTCCCATGAGCAGTGACACTTCACCTTTTTTACTCAAAAATTGAACACGAACAGTTTCGAGTTGCTCTAGATTTTCTGCTTCTTTGATCGCGTTTAACGCTTTGTCTTTCATCAATACGAGTGATTCTTTCATCATCATACCTCTTTTCCATGATTTAAAAATAAAAACGTCCTTATCATCTAAGGACGTATTTGTTACGCGGTACCACCTTAGTTCTAGATATAAATCTAGCCCTCTTTCATCCTTAACGCGGATCATTCGGGTGGGATTAGCACCTCTCCAAGGTGAATTCGTCAAATGCCTTGGCATGGCTTACACCGTTCCATGCTCGCTAAACAAGGGTGATTTGATTACTCTTCCTTATCGTAGATTTATGATTAGTTTCTTCTTGAGGATAATATAAGGATAAATCTTAATAATTCAACGTAGATCCAAACGATGGTGACCATTAAGCCAACAGCAACCATCCATTCATACGCACGGTCCATTCCACCAGAGACGATCATTTCAGCTCGATCGAAATCAAGGGTAAGCATGAGTGCACCCACCACAATGAAGATTCCACTGACTAAAAGTGCCACACCACTGGTAAGTTGCAAGTTAATGCCAAAGATACCAAGAATCAATTGAATCACGATAAAGAAGAGAATACCCAAGATAATGGAGTACATAATTCTTCTAAATGTGGGTGTCACACGAATCGTTCTAGAACTATAGAGGAATAACATCACGGTGAAGATAGCACCAGTTGCTAATAAAGCTGCTGTGGCTGCACCAGGTACCTCGGTGTTCACTAAAAACGTGATCAATCCGAGTAATACCCCTTCAGAGGCGGCATAGAGCACAGAGAATACAGGCGCTAAACGAACTGATCTGGTCGCAACCAATACAGAAATGAATCCAACGATCGCAGAAACACCGATCAATGGTAATAATTGTTCAATGGGGAGATACATTAGAGAAAGATAGCCGGTTAACACCGCAATCATCAATAAAAAGCCTGTTTTAAACATGATGCCACGATAGCTTGCAGTTTCACTAGTGACATACGCTTGACTACGTTCTAAGGAACTAAATACTGGGTTTGTTGAGCGCATATTCATCAACTCCTTTTACGACTTTATTATATAATAACCCGTTATAAAAGTGCAAATAAACCAGCATCAATCACATTATTTTCCGATTTTAAATCCTTGAAGGCACCGAAGTCTTCAAGTTTCTCAAAAATCGTCTTGTTGATGCGTGTTCTCTCTTTGACATCATCCCGTGAAGTAAATGGGCGTTCAGAACGTTTTTGAACGATATCATATGCCACAGACTCACCTAAACCATCAATGGCTTTAAAAGGCATTCTGAGTCCCTTATCTTCCATGAGAAAGACCGTGGCATCCGATTTATTGATATCGATCGGGAGGAAATTAAATCCACGTTTTGTCATCTCTAACGCGACACCGAGGGTGACGGTTAAGTTTTCATCTTTGACTTTGGGATTGAAGAGTTCTGAGAGACTGACGAGCTTATTTCGAATGGCATTCGCACCTGCGATCATGACTTCATAATCAAACTGATCGACACGCTTTGAAAAGAATCCTGAATAGAATAGTAAGGGTTTATAAACTTTAAACCAAGCGATACGCATCGCCATGATTACATACGCTGTTGCGTGTGCTTTCGGGAACATGTACTTGATTTGACTTGCAGACCAGATGTACCAATCGGGTACGTTATTCTTCCGCATGTCTTGTTCGTAGGTAAGCCAAGTTGCTTTATCTTTGGATGGTTTGCCTTTTCTAACAAATTCCATGATATCAAAAGCACGCTTGGGTTCGAGACCGAAGGATTCAAGCTGTACCATGATATCATCACGACACCCAATGATGTCATCAAAGGGGATCTTTCCGTAGTCTTTATGACCTGACACAAGTGATTGTGCATTCTTTAACCAGACGTCAGTCCCATGCGACAATCCTGAAATCTTCACGAGTCCTGCAAATGTTTTGGGTTTTGTGTCTATCAACATCTGACGGGTAAAAGGTGTCCCAAACTCAGGAATACCGTAAGATGCTACAGCACTCATGATTTCATGTTCTTTCACATGAATCACATCAGTACCACAAAAGAGTTCATAGACTTTAGGGTCATCTAAAGGAATATCTTGGGCACGGTTAAACGGAAATTCATCTTGATGATCAAACACATAATCCATCAAAAATTTAATCATCGTCGGATCATCGTGTCCTAGAATATCAAGTTTTAATAAATTGGATTCAAATGAGTGATAATCAAAGTGTGTGGTTTTCCATTCGGCATTGACATCATCTGCTGGATATTGGATAGGGGTAACGTCATAAATTGTCTTCGATTTAGGAACGACGACAATACCCCCTGGATGCTGACCTGTTGAACGCTTGACACCTTCAATTTTCTTAGCAAGTCGGTCAATTTGAGCACTTCTCGCTTGAATATTTTTATCTTCGAGATAACCTTTGACATAACCATAAGCATTTCTTTCAGCCACTGTTTGAATGGTTCCTGCTCTAAAAGTGTGATCTTCACCGATCAGTTCTCTGACGTAAGCATGGGCTTTCGCTTGATAGTCACCTGAGAAGTTTAAGTCAATATCAGGGACTTTATCACCATCGAAACCAAGGAATGTTTCAAAGGGAATGTCGTGTCCATCTTTGATGAGAGGTTTACCGCATATTGGACACGTTTTTGAAGGTAGGTCATAGCCAGATTGAATCCCCTTCATGAAAGATTGAAAACTCTTCTGTTCAGGTGTCATGCCATAATGAAGTGCTTCTTCATCCGTAAGATAAAAGACAGTAAAATCGCCACTAGGACACCGATAATGTGGTTTTAATGGATTGACTTCGGTAATGTCAAGGAGGGTTGCGACCAGTGATGAGCCAACCGATCCTCTTGAACCTACGAGGTAACCTTCATCAAGTGATTTTTTCACCAAAAGATGCGATACATAGTAGTTGGGAGCAAAATCATTTTCGATGATGTTTTTTAATTCACGTGAGACACGTTCCATGACTAGTGCATGAGGGGTAGAGCCATACATATATTGCATCTTGTCATAGACAAGACGTTTGACTTCATCCGCAATACTATCAATGCCAAGTAAATCTTTAAACGCATCATTAGGTAAAGAATAAAGTGCTTTGGGGAATGCTTGAATTTTATCGATAGTATCGTTGAGACTATGGGTGTTTTTGACTACGATATCATAGGCGAGATCTTTACCTAAGAAAGCCATCGATTTAAGCATTTCATCCGTTGTGAGGAAATACTGTTCAGGCATCGTTTGGTAGCGGGATAACTCGTGTATTCCTCCACCCACAAGCGGTGTTCTGATGTAAATTTCACGGTATAAGACATCTTTTTTATCAAGATAATGGACATCACCACTCGCAATGACAATCTTATTTTGTTCTTTTGCAAATCGGACGATTTTTGAGATGATGGCTTCGATGATCTCTTGACCATGGGCACCTAAGTCCTCAATCAAATGACGGTATGCCTGTGGAGGTTGAACTTCGATATAGTCATAGTATTTGATCGCTTCAATCAGGTCATCATCACTGCGGTTTAAGGCTGCTTCAAACACATCGCCATTGGCACAACCACTACCGACAAGTAACCCTTCACGATACTTCTCTAAAACAGATTTTAAGGTGCGGGGACCATTATAAAAATGCGTGGTTAAAGCATCACTGATGACTTTAAAAAGATTTTTATATCCGATTTGGGTTTGTGCTAAAACCATGACATGATGAGGTATGAGATGTTTCCATGCTTCTTTATCATCAATGGATTCATTGATTTGTGCGAAGGTTTTGATGCCCTTTGCCATCAAATCGGTCATCATCGTTAACCAGATTTGTGCGGTCACATTCGCATCATCTTCCGCACGGTGATGTTGTTCTTGTTTGACTTTAAAGTATTTCGCAACCGCTTTAAGATTAAAGCGTTTAAGCTGTTCATTATAGTAGTAACGTGCAAGGTTGAGTGTATCAACAATCCATGAATCATCAAAGGATAACCCTAACTTAAGCGCATTTTCTCGGATATGCCCAATATCGAATAGCGCATTATGAGCAACCAAGATGGCCCCATTGATAAATTCTAAAAAATGAGGAAGTTCTTCTTCAATACTTGGTGCTTGTTCAAGCATCTCATCGGTGATGTCGGTGAGTTCAGTGGTAAATTCAGAGAGTGATTCACCAGGATTAATAAAGGATTGATAGCGTTCAGTGATACTACCACTGACGATTTTAACCGCTGCAATTTCAATGATTTTATCACGCGTACTTGACAGACCCGTGGTTTCAATATCGAAAACGACAAAGGTGGCATCTTTGAGAGGGATATCTTGTTTCGGTGATGAGGTAATCTTAAACGAAAGTTCATCCACAAAATCAAGTTCTACGCCATAGATGGGTTTAATATCTTTCCCTTTGACGGCTTTAAAGATTTCTGGATAGGCATAAAGGCCATTATGATCGGTAAAAGCGATGGCTTCATGACCCCATTTAATGGCTTGCTCTATGTATTCACTCGCATCTGTCACTGCATCCATATTTGACATCTTGGTATGGATATGAAACTCGATACGTTTTTCTTTTGCGCGGTCCATGCGCTCTTCTTTTTTACTTTTCTCAATGAAGTGGATGGCATCAGCAAATATGACAACATCTTTTTGATAGGTATCAAAATTGGCACGTCCTTCGACTTGAATGAAGTCTCCCTCATGGATTGAATCTGCTAAATCTTTATCCTTGTCGGATTTGATAAAACGCTTAACAAAGATTGCGTCATCTTCATCCCCTAAGACAAAGGTTAAGAGTTGCATATTGGTCAGTTGACGTAAATCGAGTCTAGAGACTTCACCTTCGATTAAAAAGACGACATCTCCCTTTTCATTTTTGTATTGGTCTAAGCGATATTGATCGATGGGGATTTCTTTGATGGGTACGGACAATGCGGATGATTTTTTAGAAAACTGCTTTTTAACTGTTTGTTTATTCGAGGCTTGTTTCGCATAAACCACCTTTTGTTCCATCACCTTTTCTTGTTGTACGATGGATGTTTCAATCATTTTTGAAACAGGGGTTAAGTGAACTTGCACTTCGTGCTTCACTTTGACACTTAGGCCAAACGTTTGAAACATCGTCATAATATCTGGGAAATATTCGGTCACGTAGGTACTATCTTGGTCGATCTGAACGATAAAGGCTTGATTTTCATAACGTGCTTTGAAATTCTTTAACACTAAAAATCTTGCTTTTTCTTTGGCAAGTTCTAGAATTGCATAATCATAATAATTGAGTGCATAGTCTTGGAAGCGGTCCAATTTTTGATAATGAATAACCACTTCAACACTACTTAATATTCGTGGAATATAAAAGAATGTCTTGACATTTTGAATAAATGGTAAAAGGGCTTCAGGCTCGACGACTTCAGGAAGCGTAATGTGAAAAACCCACATTTTTTTCAGTTCATCGATCACGACATGGTTTAATGTTGCTTGACTGATGATCGGATGGGTAAACTTGGATTGTTCGAGAAAGACTTGAAATTTATTTTTACTCACCCTTGGGGCCTCCTTTCAACCCATTTAATCGAACGATATGCCCAAAAATGATACACGTAAAGCACACCGACAGCTAAAAAATCAAGGATAGGTTCATCAAATAAGATGATCACAAGTTGCATGAAAATCCAAATGGTGGATAAATACACAGAAAGTTTCAAACGCTGTGAGAAGGTAAAAGGTAGCGTTCTGCTGACAAAAATCATGAGAAATGCCATCAATAAAACCAAAAGGGCATAATCGATGATCGCGGAGAGATAGACGATAAATATTTCTGAAGTGTCAAACACATCCACAGCATCATAATATTCTTTAATCGCACCGGCAAGTCGTCTAACATTTGTGTTTGAACTATCACTAAAATCATAATTATCTAGATTTATTTCACTATAAGAAACCCCATCAAAGGTGATATTTGCAACTTTAAGCGTGAGTTCACTCTGATCAAAATAAAACATGATTTGTTGATTTGAGGTTGAAATATTCCCCATACCTATGGTGAAGTATTCGAATGAAGTGGTCACATCTTGAGGATTAATCAATACACCATTTTCAATCATGGTCCCCTCAAGCACCATATCACGTTTAATGGAACTCACTAAGATTTCATAACGATCCACAGACATGCCAGGATTAATGGTAACCGATAACCAGACAGGAATCATCAAAAGCATCGGAATTAGGAAGAAATAAAGAAGCGTTTTTCCCCATGAATCCTTAATAAAAAAAACCGCTTGCGGGGGTCGTGTTAAACTTGTTGTCAGACGCTTGAACATACCTTCAACTCCTTGTGTTTTATTATAACATAATAACGCACCATATGATAAAATGAATGTGGTGAAAAACATGAACTTAATGAATCACGAAAAACATTATAACACGCTCCATCACTACTACTTACAAAAATACCAAAAAAAAGTCTTTAAAATTTCCTTGAATGGTGGCTTTACTTGCCCAAATATCGATGGCACTGTGGCCACAGGGGGATGTACCTTTTGTTCGTATATGGGTAGTGGTGATTTTGCTGGAAATAAACTTGAACCCTTATCGATTCAATTTGAAAAGATTAAAAAAATGATGCACAATAAATGGGAAGAAGGTCATTACATCGCTTATTTTCAAGCGAATACTAATACCCATGCCCCTTTAGCAAGGCTAAAAGCCCTCTATGAAGAAGCGATTACCCTTGATCCTAACATCGTGATGATTTCTATTGGAACACGTCCTGATTCACTCCCCGATGATGTCCTTGATTATTTAGGCGATCTCAATCAAAGGATGCCCGTACAAATTGAACTCGGCCTACAAACCATTCATGAAAGTACTTCTGAGCTGATTAATCGTGCCCATGATCTTGCCTGTTTTGATGATGCGGTCAGACGATTAAGAGAAAAAAACATTGAGGTCGTCGTCCATATTATCAATGGACTTCCCTTTGAAACCAAAGCGATGATGATTGAGACCGTCAAACATCTCAATACGCTAGATATTCAAGGCATTAAGATTCACATGCTTCATCTCATGGAAAAAACGAAAATGGGCTATCAATACAAAAAGAATCCTTGGCCTCTTCTTTCTCTAGAGGATTATGTGGATGTGACCGTTGAACAAATTGGTTGGCTTAGAAAAGATATTATCATCCATCGTCTCACGGGCGATTCTCCATCTTCAATGTTAATCGCACCAAACTGGACTCGTAAAAAGTTTGTCGTCACCAATGAAATTGACAAAAAGATGCGTAAAATGAATTTATGGCAAGGAGATTACTATGAGAAAGAACGTCCTTCTTGATCAAGCGCATGCCATCTTAAAAGAGCTTATCACCAAAGAAGATATCATCGTCGATGCCACAATGGGGAATGGTCACGACACCCTTTTCTTATCATCGATTGCGAAAGAAGTTTACGCCTTTGATATCCAAGAACAAGCTCTACTAAAAACAAAAGAGAAAGTGGGTCATCTTTCTCATGTGCATTTAATCTTGGACTCATTTGAACATATCTTCGATCATGTGACCGATTATCGAGGTGTCATCTTTAATCTAGGATATCTTCCACAAGGAGATCCATCCATTACGACGCTGCATGATGTGACCATCCGAACGCTCAACATGATTTTGCCTAGATTAAAAAAAGAAGGATTTATTCAGATTGTCGTCTATCCTGGTCATCCTGAAGGCATGATTGAATCTACTGCCATTCAAACATGGTTGAACACCTTAAATCCTCATCATTATCAAATCACCATCACATCATTTCATCATCAAGAAAATCTTCCACCTTACTTGATCATGATCTATAAAACAAAAGACGAAGGCTAATTAACCTTCGTCTTTTATCCCTTAGGGGAAACTATGGGCGTCTATTTTGCCATTCTCCAATTTCGTCTTTTCTTTCTTCGTGACGTTCTTGCATATGATTCATAAAATCTTCGACTTCATTATGGTGTTGTTGTCTACGAGCTTGAACGAGTTCACGAATTTGATTACGAATGGCTTCGGAATTTTCATGAAATTGATCTCTAATGATCGTAACTTCAGCGAGTAATTCTTCACGAAGAGCTTGAATTTGATCCAAATAACTTTGAATGTTTGCTTCTACAACTAAAATATCAGCTTCGAGTTGATCAATTTCTGCCTGAATGGCATCCGTGCCTTCTGTGGCTGCTTCAAGTTCAGCAATCTTAGCTGTAAGTGCTTCATTCAATGTGACGAGGTTTGCTTCTGCTAACGCTAAATCCACTTTAATCGCTTCAATTTGAGGGAAATATTCATCATAGAGTGCTTGACGTGCGGCTAAAAATTCTTCTCTTAATGCTTGTGCAACATCATGCATTTCTTCACGTGCAGTTTGGAGGATGGCTTGAAGTTCATCGACTGTCATGAGTAAGGCATCTTCTAAGAGTAAACCATCACTGACAACAACAGCGGATTGAGCTAAACGTAAGAAACCTGGGGTTACGCCATAACTTTCAGCTTCAGCGAGAAATTCAGGAGTGAAACCTTTATCTTCTGCACGACCCTTCATACCACGATTCATAAATGCATCATTGACATGTTCTTTCACTCTGTCACGAATTCTGTCCCCTATTTCAGGATCATTGGCGACTGCTGTAACAGAAACGATCGTTTCTTCTGCATCAATATCAATATAGCCTAATTCAATCGCGGTCTGTATGATAAGATCAACCGCTTCATCGAGATCTAAACCGATGACATCGATTTCAGCTAATAACACTTCGCCATCTTCATTCAAAGGATTGGCATAAACGACAATTTCTCTTGGATTGACAATCAATTCGACGGAGGGATTGATGTCCAACGTGACATAGGTATCATCTTGCGCGCTCACATCAAGTGCACATGAGGATAAGAATAATGCTAAACCAGCAACAAAGACTAAACTCATTAACCATTTCATTGTTTTCATAAGATTTACCTACCTTTCACACTATATACTTAATCCTTTAAAGATTTATTGGGATTATGGGATATTTTGTGTTTTTTTTACATTCCATGAGGTTCTCTCATTCCTGGCATCAGTCGACCCATCGCAAACGTAAACGCGGGACGACCCTCGGGTTCAACCAAAATGGAATAGGTTCTAACGTTAGGGAGTTGCAGGATTCTGATCGTCATGGTACCTTCTTCAACATCACCATCAAAATCTAAGGTGTAGGTCACTAAAATGATCTTTCGGTCATTTTCAATACCCATCGTAAAGGTATAGGTTCCACTTGATTCACCATCGATAAAGGTGAGGGTTGCTGTTCTTATCCCTTCGATTTCTTCTAGCGTAATCGTCACAGTTTCGATGGAAAGATCATTTTTGACGAGTTCAACCGTATAAATATAAGATCCACCGACTTCACTATAATCCAAGACGACATAATTTTCTTCATCTTTGGTCGCAATCATGCGAAACTGCTTGTCCCCTAACGTGCCTTCGGCGGTCATCGGATATGATTTCGTACCGACTTGAATGACACCATTAATCGTGAAACGTTGGGTTTCTTGATTGATCTGTTGATTATATCTCAAATCATAGTCATTTTCTTCATCTAAGAAGTCTCTGGTTCTAAAGCGCATATGACGCTGATAACCATTGGTAATCGCCTCATCCACGGTTTCAAAGTTCTCGTTGGAAGCATAGAGCATTTCAATGGTTTGCAAATAGCGCTGGACATCTAAGAGTTCATCTTGGATGCGATCATTGCGGTCTCTTGGTCCCATAAAGAGTGTTGTATAGGATGAAGTCGTGGATAATTCAGTATCTAACACATCAATGAGTGAGGTCGCTTGAATCGTTGATAAAGCTACTGCATCTTCAATATCTTCTAATGCGAGTGTTTCTGGTACAGTGGGATCCGGTGGAATGACACTTTGATCGGTTAAGACTAAAACAATGAGAAACAAGGATGTCATTAGAGATAAGCTTAACCAGACAATAGGTTTAAGTCTTAAGGATGGTTTTTCTTGTTTAATGACTATGGTTCTCGGTAGGCTTTGTGCTTTTTGAATGATTTCTTGCGAAAAATCCTTAACATCAAAGGCCATGGCTTTTTCTTTTATTGTCTTTTTAAGTTCTTTGTTTGTCATCATTCTCACCTACCTTTTCTTTTAAGTATTTCATCGCCTTATTGTATATCCACAAGACAGTCCCTAAAGGTTTGTTCATAATCCCTGCAATTTCACGAAATTTAAGATCATTAATCACGTGCATCACGACGATTTCTCGTTCATCTTTTGATAAATAATCGAGGAGTTTAAGAATATCTGGGTCATCAGAACTTTCTTCTTCAGGCGAGGGAATCATTTCAATCAAGTCTTCAGACACGATTTCCTTTTTCTTTTGGTTGTAATAATTGATGGCTAAGTTTCTTCCAATCGTCGTCAGATATGCATAGGGATTGTAGCCTTCTTTGTAGTTCTCGATCTTTTCTAAAAAGCGCATGTATGTATCCTGTAAGAGGTCTTCTGCTGCACTTTGGTCCTTAACCACCGCGTAGATAGCAAAAAACACTTGTTGCTTGGTTAAGCTGTAGAACATATCAAATCGATTGTAATTGTGAACCTGTAGCTCACGAATAATGTCCTTGACCTTTTCCATAATTTCCCCTTACACACTATATACTGTATAGTCCATGTTTTTATTGGACTTTATGTCAATTTTACTCCTAAATGAGAAAATGCCCAAGAGGGCATTCCTAATTTGCAACAATATTAATCAGTTTATTAGGCACAATGATGACTTTTCTCACGGTTAATCCATCGAGATGCTTGAGGACATTGGGGTTTTCCAAAGCCAGTTTTTCAACTTCTTCCTTGGTCAAATCCACTTGAACTGTAAAACGACCTCTCAGTTTCCCGTTGACCTGAACAACCATTTCCACTTCATCGACTTGAAGATAAGCCTCATTATACTCAGGCCATTCAGTGTAGATGAGCTCTTCATTCTTTTTCAGCATTTCTTTATTGAGTTCTTCAGTGATATGAGGGCATATCGGATTTAAGAGTTTTAAGAAAGTTCTTGCCTGTTCTTTGCCTATACGACCTTGTTTATACACTTCATTAACGAAGATCATCATCTGACTGATCGCAGTATTAAACGCGAGTTTATCATAATCTTCTGTTACTTTTTTAATCGTTTGATGCAAAGGTTGTCTCAATTCATGCACTTCATCTTTTTCAATGGGAAACTCAAAAAGACGCCATACACGATCCAAGAATTTCTTCGCACCATTTAAGGATTCCGTGGACCAAGGTTTTTCAGCATCAAGCGGTCCCATGAACATTTCATAAAGACGGAGAGCATCCGCACCATGGGATTCGATGATTTCATCGGGATTAACGACATTGCCTTTGGATTTACTCATCTTTGAATGATCTGCACCTAATATCATCCCTTGATTAAAGAGTCTTTTAAAAGGCTCATTCACGGATAAGATGCCAATATCGTAGAGGAACTTTGTCCAGAAGCGTGAATATAAAAGATGCCCCACCGCATGTTCGGTTCCACCAATATAAAGATCGACTGGAAGCCATTTATCAAGTTGTTTTTTCGCTTCTTCCGTATCTAGGGGAATCATACCAAGATGATGTTTTAAAATGTAGCCCATAAAGTACCATGAGGATCCCGCAAGTTGTGGCATGGTGTTAGTATCTCTTCGACCTTTAATGCCTTTATAATTGACATGCAGCCATTCTGTAGCATTGGCCAATGGTGATTCACCCGTTCCAGAGGGACGGATATTCTTTAAAATAGGAAGTTCAAGAGGAAGATCATCATCTTCTAAGATATGAATGTTTCCTTCTTCATCGTAGATGACTGGGAAAGGTTCTCCCCAATAACGTTGTCTTGAAAAGACCCAATCACGAATTTTATAGGTGCTATGTCCATAGCCTTGTTTTGTTTTCTCAAGATAATCGATAATTTTTGTTTTCGCATCTTCGTTGTATAAACCATCGATAATGCCTGAATTATAATGAAGACCATCGCCGGTATACGCAGTTTCAGAGATACCCTGAATAACTTCAACGATGTCTAAGCCATGGGCTTGAGCAAACTCAAAATCACGTTCATCATGGGCAGGAACTGCCATGACGGCACCAGTCCCATAATGCATTAAGACATAGTCAGCAATCCAAATGGGAATCTTTTTATGATTGAGGGGGTTAATCGCAAACGATCCAGTAAAGACACCTGTCTTTGATTTATCTAACGCACGATCCATATCATTTTTCATTTTTGTCGTTTCGATATATGCTTTGACCGATGCCATTTCATCTTCGGTGGTAATGGATAAGACTAAAGGATGCTCGGGGGCGAGCACGCAATACGTCGCACCATAGATGGTGTCAGGTCTGGTGGTAAAGATGTCAAATGATTCTTCTGAATCTGCAACCTTAAAGGTCATCATCGCACCATTAGATTTACCAATCCAGTTGCGCTGCATATCTTTTAAATGTTCTGGCCAATCTAATGTATCTAAATCGTTTAATAGGCGATCAGCATAGGCGGTAATCCGAAGCACCCATTGACGCATCGCTTTCTTAACGACAGGGTATTGCCCACGTTCAGAGACCATTCTTCCATCTACGACTTCAATTTCATCATTGGCTAAAACGGTGCCTAATGCTTCACACCAGTTGACTTCGACATCTTTTAAAACGGCTAACCCATGTTCATAAAGTTTTTTGAAAATCCATTGGGTCCACTTAAAATATTCAGGGTCAGGGGTTGCAAACTCACGATCCCAGTCGATTCCTTTTCCTGCTTCAATGATCTGACGTTTGAAGTTTTCAATATTTTGATAGGTA
>CALMNM010000138.1 GCA_937868795.1 uncultured Acholeplasma sp. | reverse complement strand
ATCGTGTCCAAGATATGCTTAAAAAAATGGACGAGCTCAAGGATCTTTCCATCATGTGGCATTTCATAGGACATCTTCAAACGAATAAAGTGAAGATGATGATCAATGAAATTGAAGTGTTGCATACACTCGATCGATTATCACTTGCGGATATCATTCAAAAGACAAGAGAAAAACCTCTTCCTTGTTTCATACAAGTCAATTTGACAGAAGAAAGTCAAAAAAGCGGAATAAACCCCGAAAATTTAGACCAATTTTTTAATGATATTAAAAATTATGATAAAATAGAGATAATCGGTTTGATGACCATTGGAAAAGATGATGATCCGGTAAAAACAGACGAAGCCTTTCAAAAATTGGATGAGCTTGCTTCTAAATACCATCTTCCTTATCGCTCCATGGGCATGACTAATGATTACGAACTCGCGTTGAAACATCATGCGACCCACTTGAGAATTGGTCGTAAATTCCTCGAGTTCATTTGAGGAGGTTCTATGGGATTATTTGCCAAAAGCAATAAAAAGAAAAACATACCCAAAGAAGAAAAAGTGGTCCCCAAAGCAGAACAAATTGTCTTTGAAAAGCTCGAATCTGATGATGATCAGTTTTTGACAGGACTTGCCGATCAAATGCTTTTAGGCAAACCACTTATCTTAAATTTTGAACCACTTGATATTGATCAAGCGAATAAAGCGATTGCCTTTTTCTCAGGTGTAACATACGCTGTTGAAGGTGAAATCGTCAATGTTCAAGAAAAAATCTTTATGTTTGCCACCAAAGATGTCTATGATGATGGCACTGTGGAAGACTTTTTGAAAGAAATTGTTGGATAATTAAAGATTGCGACGAGAAGGACAAGCAAACTAACGGACACTTTAAGCGATTTGGGGATGGTGAAAGCCCAAGAGTCACTCAGTTAGGGCGTATCACCTTCGAGCAAACATTAAAACGAGGGCTAGATTACATCTAGAACTAAGGTGGTACCGCGGAACAAGTTTTCGTCCTTAGCAATAAGGACGATATTTTTATTTATAAAAGGAGTGTTAGTATGGACTATAAAGACACATTGCTGATGCCAAATACAGATTTCCAAATGCGAGGAAATCTTGGCACAAGAGAGGTTGAATTTCAAGCGAAATGGCAAGAAATGGATCTCTACAACAAAGTATTAGAAAAAAACAAAGGAAAGACTCCATTCGTGTTACACGATGGTCCGCCTTATGCCAACGGCGATATTCATATTGGGCATGCCTTAAATAAAATCTTAAAGGATTTTGTTTTGCGTTATCAAACCATGAAAGGTCGTCATGTCCGTTATATCCCAGGGTGGGATACGCATGGATTACCCATTGAAACCGCACTTACAAAAAAAGGTGTTAATCGTAAAGAGTTATCTTTAGTTGAATATCGTAAAATGTGTAAAGCGTATGCTGAAGATCAGGTCAATAAACAAAAAGGACAATTTAAGCGTTTAGGTATTCTCGGTGAATGGGATACACCTTATATCACATATACCCCTGATTTTGAGGCACATCAGGTGAGAATTTTTGCCAAGATGGTGGATCGTGGGTTGATCTATAAAGGCTTAAAGCCTGTCTATTGGTCACCTTCCTCAGAATCTGCACTAGCAGAAGCTGAAATCGAGTATCAAGATAAACAATCCATTTCCATTTATGTTAAGTTTCCCGTTGTTGGAGGACAAGGATTACTTAAAGATGCTTATTTTGTTATTTGGACAACCACACCATGGACATTGCCTGCCAATCTTGCGATTTCTGTTCATCCACGCTTTAATTATGCTGTCGTTCAAGTCGGACAGGAAAAGTATGTGGTTGCAGAAACATTAGTTAATGCACTACAAAAAGAACTCAAATGGGCTGATGTGAAGGTTTTAGGATTGATCAAAGGTCAAGATTTAGAACATCAGCAATATAAGCATCCTCTTTATGAGAGAATCTCACCTATCATCGTGGGTGAACACGTCACAGATACCGATGGGACTGGGTTAGTTCACACGGCACCCGGACATGGGGAAGATGACTATCGTGTTGGTAAACACTATAATTTAGATATTTTATGTCCCGTGGATGACCGTGGTTACATGATGGAAGAAGCAGGTCCTTTCGCAGGTATGTATTATGAAGTCGCCAATCAAGAAATCGTGAAAGCACTAGAAGAACAAGGTGTTCTTTTAAAGTCGCAAACCTTTACTCACTCTTATCCTCATGACTGGAGAACCAAAAAGCCTGTGATCTTTAGAGCAACCCCTCAGTGGTTTGCATCCATTGATATGTTAAAACAAGATCTTCTTGATGAAGTCAAAAAAGTCGATTGGCTTCCTGTATGGGGTGAAGTGCGGATATCCAACATGATCTCAGGACGTGAGGATTGGTGTATTTCTCGTCAACGTGCTTGGGGTGTACCCATCCCTGTCTTTTATGCTGAAAATGGGGATGCCATCTTAGAAAAAGATGTGTTAGAACACGTCGCTCATCTCTTTGAGCTTCATGGATCTGATGTCTGGTATGAAAAAGATGCCAAAGATTTACTGCCTTCAGGTTATACACATCCAGGATCTCCGAATGGTCATTTCCGCAAGGAATCTGACATCATGGATGTCTGGTTTGATTCTGGAACATCCCATTCCGTTTTAGAATCACGTGGTCTTCCTTATCCTTCTGATCTTTATTTGGAAGGATCTGATCAGTATCGTGGATGGTTTAACTCATCCTTGATCACTGGGGTTGCCGCATTTAATCAAGCACCCTATAAAAAAGTAGTCTCTCATGGCTTCGTTCTGGATGGACAAGGTCGTAAAATGAGTAAATCACTCGGTAATACCGTTGATCCACTCGTGGTGATGAAACAACAAGGGGCAGATCTCTTGAGATTATGGGTTGCTACGGTGGATTATCAATCGGATGTTAGAATTTCGAATGACATGATGAATCAGATTGCTGAAGGGTATCGCAAAATCAGAAATACATTCCGATTCATGTTAGGTAACATCGCTGATTTCAATCCTGAAAAGGATTATATTGGATACTCTATGCGTGGGAATTTAAACCGCGTCATGACAATTAAATACGAAAAAATCGTGAGTGAAGTCATCGAAGCCTATGAAAACTATGCTTTTGATCGCGTTTATCGTAGTGTCGTTCCCTTTATGACCAATGACTTATCCGCATATTACTTGGATTACACAAAAGACATTCTCTATATCTTAAAACAAGATGATTTTGAACGCCGTAGTGTCCAATCGACGATCTATGATATCTTATTAGGCCTATTAAAACTCTTAACGCCTATTATCCCGCATACAACATCAGAAGCTTATTGGGCACTTCCCACCAAGCATGAAGATGATGTCTACTTAGAGGATATGCCTGAAGTTTATGTTCATCAAAATGAGGCGTTAATGGAAGCATTTGATCGTTTTTATCGCGTGAGAGAAGTGGTTCTAAAGAAACTTGAAGAAGCTAGAGAACAAAAAGTCATTGGAAAATCACTTCAAGCTCATGTGGATTTAGTGTTACCAAAAGAGGATATCAATGCACTTCGTGCACTAGATATGAAACTTCATCAAGTGCTTATCGTTTCAAGCGTAGATGTCAGCGAAGGACATGATCTTGATGTTAAGGTGTCATTGGCTGAAGGTATCACATGCGATCGTTGTTGGAATATTGTGGATCACGTTCATGAAAATGGACTCTGTGATCGTTGCCATGATGTGGTAGGAGGAAAATAATGAACATTTTAGTCGTCAATGATGATGGATATCAAGCAGAAGGTTTGGCGATTTTAGTTAGAGCTTTAGCACCTTTTGGGAACATCTATGTCTCTGCACCAAAAACACATCAAAGTGCAAAAAGCCAAGCGATTACGATTCGTAGTCGAATTGAGACTTTTATGACAGAACCTATCTTTGGATCGACTGCGACATTAGTCGTCGATGGGACTCCCACCGATGCCACTCGCTTAGGACTCAAAGTATTTAATGTCGATTTTGATCTCGTCGTTTCAGGGATCAATTATGGACAAAATATCGCGAAAGACATCCTTTATTCAGGAACGGTAGCAGCAGCGATTGAAGCCAAGGTGCTTGGTGTGGATGCGATTGCGATATCCGCCCATAATACCCACCTTCCTTATCTCTATGATGAAACGATCAAACTGATGGATGAAATCATCGAAGCCAAACTTTATGAAGGTCCAGGCATCTTAAATGTTAACTTTCCTAAAGAGACATATGCACGACCCAAAGGCGTTAAAATTACCCGCATGGGATCGCGTTATCAGCATGCTGAATTTGTGAAAAGTGAACGACCTGATGTGTACCACATCAAGGGATCCATCATTCATTATCAAGAGGATGAAGACAGTGATGTTGCAGCATTTGATGAAGGTTATATTTCCATCACCCCTTTAGCCATCAATCGTACGGATGATGTTTGGCTCCAACAAATCATGAAAGAATCCTAAAAATATGGTAGACTAATAACAGGATGAGGTGATACTATGGCACTTTTTAATATTCATTTTTTCAAAGAAAAAACGCGGAAAATTGACATCGAACAACTGATCGCTCATTTTGAAAGTATCGAAGGTGTTCGTGTTGAGATGGATGATCGCAGTGTGCGTTTTATCTATACGCATCCAAGACTTCAGCATGATGCGATGTTTTTGATTACGCCTAAATCACAAGTCCCTGATATTTACCGTTTATCACCCAAATTTCTTGATTTAAATTTTCATCTAGAAATGCCCATTTTAACACCTGATTATCTTGCACGCCATCTCTTTGAGATGGTCAAACAAGTCTCCGATCGTTTTGGTTTTCATGTCTATAATGAGATGTTTGAAGATGTTTTGCCCTTCAAAATGGATGTGGTGCTAAAGGTTTTTGATATGGTTAAGAAAGCCTATATCAACAAAAATCCTATCTTGTTACAAGATTATCACATCATAAATAAGGAAAAACTGAATGGAATCTTGCGCTATTTAGATGATATTGTTGAGCTTCAAAAGTATTATCAAGAGCTTGAAACCTATGTGCCAAAATATCACTTTCTAGTGACAGAAAAAAATGAATTAACCATCGGTGTTGAGTGGAAAGAACATACCCTCACCGTCTTTCCACCCCATCTTGATTATGTCTTTTATCGTTTAAATAATGAGATTAAGGTGATTCGTTTTGATGAACTTTATCCGTTGATTGAAAAGATGCTCGTTGATGTTCCTGGCTTTATTAAAGGAACAAAAGTTATGCAAAAGAAAACTGCGAGCAAGATTTATCGTCTTATGAAGAAAACAAAATTCACGAAAGTAACGCATACCTTTAAAAAGGAATCTGTCAAGAAGTTACTCGATTAAGGAGCTATTGTGCTAAAGAAAGTATTTATTCATCTCTCGGGTTTCATCATCGTAGCTCTTGGGATTTCCATCATATTACATACGAACGTAGGGGCAACACCCATCGATGCGTTCAATTATTTCATTGTCTATTTAGTGAATGTGCCCTGGTTTACTCAAGGGATTATGACGTTTGTGACAGGATTTAGCGTCGCGTTGATCAGTTACTTTGCTGAAAAAGGAAAAGACGTTTGGATCTCTATCATCTTCTTATTTGTTGTCGGCTTTTTCATCGATTTTTGGAACATCTTTGTTGATATGATCCCCACAACAATTTACAACCCCTTATGGATTCGCATTATGCTCGCAGCGATTACCATCTTCGTGATTGCATTTGGGGTATCCCTCACCTTGATTTCAGGATTGGTGACTTCGCCATTCGAACGTTTACTCAAGACGATGCATCATAAAGGCATTCGCTTGGGACTTGCCAAAATTATGATTGAGGGCACATTTTTGATTTTTGCCATCATATTGGGATTGATTTCCGGTCAACTTCTCAAACAAGTCAACGCATTCACCATTATCTTGACATTAAGCATGGGACCACTGATTGCGGTTTTCATGCAAAAAATAACACATAAAAAAGAAAAAGGAGTGATGATTCATGCAACTGAATAAAATGATCGATCACACAAAATTAGGAGCGAATGTGGCTCAAGGACAAATTGACACACTCATTGCAGAAGCGAAGCAATACGATTTTAAGAGCGTTTGTGTCAACCCCATTTGGGTCTCTTATGCTAAAAAAGGATTAAAGGATTCAGATGTCCTCGTCTGCACAGTTATTGGTTTTCCTCATGGAACACATACCAAAGAGGTCAAACATTTTGAAGCGGTTGAAGCCGTTAAAGCGGGTGCAGATGAACTCGATATGGTGATCAATGTTCATGCGCTGAAGAGCCATGATGATCAGTATACCTATGAAGATATTAAAGGGGTCGTAGACGCAGGTCAAGGTCGCACCGTTAAAGTGATCCTTGAAACATGCTATCTTTCTCCTGAAGACATCGTTCGTGGGTGCCAACTTGCCCTCAAAGCTGGGGCACATTTCGTGAAAACCTCAACCGGATTTGGAACGTATGGTGCGCGTATTGAAGATGTTAAGCTGATGAAAGATACAGTTAAAGACCACGCAGAAGTCAAAGCGAGTGGTGGCGTCAGAACGTATGTTGATGCCTTAGCCATGATTGAAGCAGGAGCAACACGTATCGGAACGTCGAATGGCGTTGACATTGTCACAAAGAAGGAGAAGAAAAATGATTCCAACACCACATATTGATTTAACTGATCCATCCTTAATTGCAAAGACTGTTCTCATGCCAGGAGATCCTCTGAGAGCTAAATATATTGCTGATAACTTTTTAACCAAAGTGGTTCAGATCAATAACGTCCGTAACATGTGGGGATTCACTGGATACTATGGCAAGAAAAAAGTCACCGTCATGGGGTCAGGTATGGGGATGCCATCCATTGGTATTTACTCGTTTGAACTCTTTAAGTTTTATGGCGTTGAAAAAATAATCCGTATTGGTTCATGCGGAGCTTATAGCAAAGACTTAAATCTCTACGATGTCATCTTGGTCAAAGATGCCTATTCAGAATCAAGTTTTGCAAAGACGATGGGGGTTTCCTCTCGTAAAATTCTTGCAGCATCAACATCACTGAATAATCGAATTCTCAAAGCAGGAGAAGCATTAGGTATTCCGCTTCATCATACACGCGTTCATTCATCTGATGTCTTTTATCGTTTAAAACATGATGAATTTAAGACGATTTATGAAACATACGGTGCAGATGCTGTGGAAATGGAATCTTTTGCTCTTTTCGCAAACGCGAAGGCACTAGGCAAGAAGGCAGCTTGCCTCCTCACGGTTTCAGATTCACTGATTACCCATGAAGCGACCACATCTCAAGAACGCCAAGAAGCGTTTACTAAGATGATGGAAGTTGCGTTAAACAGTTTATAATGCTTATCATAAAAAATGATTTTAAAACGATACAAATCGCGGTCTATTTCACCGACCTTGAAACTCCCGATACCCGAGTGTATCGTTTTTTACTGCCAAAATTAATGGTCGCAGGAACCGATCAGACACCAACACGACTGATGATGAATAGACGTCTAGAACAACTTTATGGTGCCTATATCAAGCCGAGAACAGAACGAATTGGCAACTTATCTATCATGTCACTCACCATGACTATTGCGGATCCAAAAATTGTTGGAGATGACCTCTTATGGCATGATGCTATTCGATTACTTAAGGAAGTTCTTTTTGACCATCAAACGTTTAATGAAGAGATTTTTTACGAAGAAAAGCGTATGTTGATTGAACAATGGGAAACCTTAAAAGATAAAAAACGAGCTTATGCAAATTATCAATTCCAACGCTTATTTTTCGAACATGATGCCTATGGTGCTCCACTTTCAGGCAGTCTCGATGAGGTCAAAAAGACATCATTAAAGGGTCTTGAAGAGTATTATCAAAAGATAAAACAACAAGCAAGAACAATTATTTTAAATGGACATATCGATGATCATATGCAAGATGAATTACATCAAGTGATTGGATCAAATATACCATTCAATAAAACGTTTGTTACAGAATTTCGTGCACCTAGACCTCTTGTTAAAAGCGTGGAATCAACCGTTATGAAACAGGCGATTGTGAATATGGGGTATATTCTGCCTATCTACCGTAAAGATGAGCTTTATGATGCTGCAGTGATCTTAGATACCATCTTAGGTGGCTATCCAGAATCACGCCTTTTCAAAGAAATTCGTGAGAAAGAAGGGCTTTGTTACGACGTTTCTTCCAATTATGATCATTATAAAGGGGTGTTGATGATCACCTCTGGAATTGATTTGAGTAAGGTGGATTTTGCAACAAAAAGAATTGAAAATCTCGTTGAAATGATGAAGCTTGATGGGATAACTTCTGAAGAACTTGAGCATGCAAAAGCCTATTATATTCATCAAATTAAAGCATCGCTTGACAGTCAATCAACCTTGACAAAACGTGCCTTTATTCGTGATCTGCTTCACTATCAAGAATCCGTGGAAGTAAGAATTGCACATATATCTAAAGTCACGATTGACGATGTCAAAAAGGCGTTAACCATGTTAACCCTTGATACAATTTATGTCCTTGAAGGTGAACGTCCATGATCAAACGAACGATTGAACGTTTCAATGAGACGTTATATATATTGAAACTTAAAAATGGGATGCAAGTTCACATCCTCCCTAAAGAAGATCCCTATTACTCAACCTACGTTGAATTATCGATTCCTTTTGGTGCACTTGATGTGAACTATAAAGTCAATCAAGAAACATTTAATACCCCCTATGGTACAGCACACTTTTTAGAACATAAAGTTTTCGCAATGCCAGAAGGTGATGCGTTCATCCATTTTTCTAAACTAGGTGTCGATGCCAATGCGATGACATCCTATAATCAAACCTCATATCTTTTCATGGCGACAGAGCGTGTGATGGAAGCGTTGGATTATCTTTTAAAAATGATCGATACCCCTTATTACACGCAAGAAAATGTCAATAATGAGAAACCTATTATTGCTGAAGAACTCAAGATGTATTTGGATGATCCGCATGTCGCGATTCAAAATCAAATGATGGAGAATCTTTATCACAAGCATCCGATTCGGGTAGATATCGGCGGAACATTAGAATCCATAGAAAAGATTGATGAAACCATCTTAATGCATGTCTATCAATCCTATTATCAACAAAACAATCGTTTGATCACCATTGCTGGAAAAGTTGATGTGAAAGAAATCAAACGTTATTTTGAAGATTATGATGAAAAGCATCAAGAACCGAAAGTAAAAGTAAGAACGATCTATCCTAAAGAACCTAAACGTGTCGTTGTAAGATCGATGACATTGACAAAGCCAATCAGTATGGATCAACTCATGATCGGGTTTAAGTTAGATGTAAAAAAACGGAGTCCAAAAGAACAAATCAAACATGAAACCGCGATGTCCATGTTGCTTAATATCTTATTCAGTCCATCTTCACCGATTCATGAAAAACTACTGAATGAAAAATTAATCAATCAAAGCTTTTCAGTGAGTCACAATGCAGAAAAATATGCAGAAAATGTCATCTTCTATGCGGAGTCAAAGAAAGTTTATAAGCTGAAGAAAACACTTCTCGACTACTTGTTTAATCAATCGATAAATGATTTGCTTCCGGATGCTTTTGATCGCGTGCAACGTGCATATTTAGGACAGTTTGTTTTCGCGTTGAATAATTTGGAATATAAATCCTATATTTATGGAAAATATTACCATTTAGGTGTGAGCTTATTTGATGTCGTGGATCTCGTGAAAGAGGTCACCCTTGATGATGTGAAACAAACGCTTACCATGATATCTAGTAAATATATGTCGACACTTATCTACAAAAAAGCCTGATGAAGGCTTTTTTTATGTAAACAGTCTTCAAGCTTGCCATAAAATGACTTGATCCTTAAATATATCATCAAAGAAGTAAAATGCTGCAATGATTGAAGATTCAATACTTGAATGTTCATTTTGATTAAACCACTTGCGTCTCTATAATAAAGAAAAAAGGAGAAACGTTATGTTAAATCAAGTGATATTGATCGGACGACTTGCACAAGATCCAGAGAGTCGCATTCTAGAAGATGGACGGAAAGTTTGTTATATCAATTTGGCGGTACAGCGAAGCTTTAAAAATGTGGATGGTCAGTATGACACAGACTTTATCCGTATCACAGTATGGGAAGGTTTGGCCACTGCGATTGAGAACTATGCGTTCAAAGGTGTGATGCTCGCGGTTAAAGCAAGAATTCAAACCTGGAAATATGAATTACCCGATGAAAGAAAGCTAACGATGCTAGAAGTGATTGCAGAGCGTATTACTTATCTAACATCCTCAGCAAAACCGGAACTACGTTCCGATGAAGAAAGTTCAGAAAAATGAACTTTTTTTATTGACAAGCAATACTATGCATTGTATAATATTATCGAAAACAAAGTATTGTGAGGTATATGATGAGAGAGCAAGTGAAAAAAGGCGTGTTAGAGATTTTCGTTCTCGCCATGCTCACCCGTGGTGACTCGTATGGTTATAAAATAGTGAGCGACTTGTCCCAGTACATCGATATCACTGAATCCACACTATATCCAATCTTAAGGCGGTTGGAAAAAAGTGATGAACTCAAGACATATAATGTGCTATTTCAAGGTCGCAATCGGAAATATTATATGATCACCAGCCAGGGGAAAAAGAAAATTGATGACTTTTTAGACGAATGGGAAGACATTCGAAAAGTTTATGAGATATTGATGAAATGAGCGTGTGCGTATGAAAACATGGTTAAAAGATTTAGAAAGAGCTTTAAAAAGAAAATTTTATCAAGAAGAAGTGGATGATATTATCAGCTACTACGAAGAAATGATTAACGAACGCCTCTCATCAGGTGAATCACTTGATCAAATCTTATCAAGTTATGATATTCAGAAGATTGTCGTTGATATGACACCTGAAGTGTTGATGAAGCGTGAAAATAATTCTTATCGGAAAATCTCGAAATCAACAAAACAACTGCTCATCTTACTCATAGGAAGTCCCATTTTGTTCCCACTTGCGATATTCTACCTTTCCATTATGATCTTTGTGTTCTCGATGATTATGACTTCGTTTATTGTTTTAGGTAGTTCATTGGTTGGTTTTATAGGTTTTATCGTACAATTATCTACTGCTGACCTTTCGATAGGTTCAATGATTGGTATGATTGGCTTTGCTTTAGTTGTCTTTAGTTTGATGGCGATCTTTGCACTGATTTTACTCAAGTGGATGGCCATATTGTGGAAAAAATTACTACACTGGTTCTCAAAACTAGCGTATCGAAAAGGTGAAGAAAAATGAAAGTATTTTCAAGAGTTTTAGGCGTAGTGCTTATTGTTGGGATGATCATGGTCATCGCATCATTCTTTATGGGGTCGAATTTTGCGGAAGTCACAGGATTTTTCAATGATGAGGAATCTTACTCTGATGTGATGACGATTGATGTTATCGATCCAGTTAGTACTTTAATCATCGATGTGGAAACAAGACATCTCATCTTCCATGAAAGTCTTGACGATCAGATGCATATTATGTATCGTGAACATGAAACGAAAGATGAATGGGTCTTTAGTGATGAAGTTTCAGGTACTTATGAAATCACTCAAGACGAGAAACAACCCTTCTGGAGTTGGTTTAATTTCACTTTCGTGAATGATGAATATCGTGAAGTCAACATCTATATCCCAAGTGATTGGATGATGACGCTTACTCTTTCATCGAGTGTAGGTGATATTAAACTCAGTTATGAGGTTGAACGCAGTTTTGAAGTGTTGGATTTATCGACAGACACAGGATCAATCATATTGAAAAACGTGTATGCAAATTCTCTTCAAGCAGATTGTGATACCGGGGACATAAGTTTAGTTAATCTAAACATAGAAGGTGACATCAAGGTGACAAATTCAACTGGAAATATCGGTTTTGATAATGTCAATGCGCAAGATGCTGATCTATCAACTTCCACAGGTAGAATTACCTTAGAAAACATTGAACTGGCTTCGCTAGATGCCGATGTATCCACTGGTCGTATTGTGATCAATCAAGGCACCATCGATGAAAATTGTGTACTCCATTCAGATACCGGATCGATTACACTTACACTCGTAGAAGCAGCAGGATTCAATATCGATTCATCCACTGGGGATGTAACACTCAATGTTGCTGAACTTTCCCTCTATCGTTATGATTTAGAAACCGATACAGGAACCATACGGATTGATGGAATGAGTCAAGGAAACGAGCATCAAACCTCAACCGGATCCATCCTAATTGAAGTATCCGTGAATACAGGCAATATCACAATTAACGTACAGGATTAATCCTGTACTTTTTTTATCATCCAAGGATGATTTCGTGCTCACACATCAAAAATATGCTACAATGAAAAAAGGAGATGATAATATGACGATCAATTTTAAAGAAGAAGTACTAAAAAGAAAAGATAACCTGATTTTAGATTTACAAAACCTCATCAAAATCAATTCAGAAATGACTACATTTGATCCTAAGCGAAAAGGAGCACCTTTCGGTCAAGGTACCAAAGAAGCCCTCGATTTTATGCTTTCACTTGGTGAACGAGATGGCTTTCAAACTGTTAATCTTGATGGTTACGCTGGGCATATTGAATATGGAACTCAAAAGGATTTTGTCGGAATGATCGGTCATCTTGATGTCGTTCCAGCAGGTTCAGGTTGGACGTATCCCCCCTATGGAGGAGAAATCCATGACAATAAAATGTATGGACGCGGTACAGAAGATGATAAGGGTCCGACGATTGCAGCCTATTATGCTTTAAAAATACTAAAAGAACTCGGTGTTCCTCTATCGAAACGGATAAAGCTTATTTTAGGAAATGATGAAGAAACAGCATGGCGTTGTGTTAGACATTATTTTAGTGTTTATCCAGAAACACCTGTTGCTGGATTCATTCCGGATGCAGATTTTCCTCTAATCTACGCTGAAAAAGGCATTTCTCGTATTTTTGTTGAAGGGAAATTCTCATCAAATGATGTTATTTCTTTCCAAGGTGGCTTACGAGATAACATGGTCCCTGATCAAGCGACTGCAGATCTTTCTAAAACCAAACCATTTGATCAATTATTCTTATCCTTTATTGACCAACATCATTACCAGGGTGAATGTGTAGACCATGGTGATCATTTTAAAGTGACCATTTTCGGTAAAAGCGCTCATGGTTCGACACCACAATTTGGTGAAAACGCGATTGACCGCATGATTGCATTCCTCATCTCCACAGGTATCAAGCATCCGCTATTTGATTTATACCAACGTTATTTAATCGATGATTATCACGGGGTAAAACTCGGACTCAATTATCTTGATGAAGAAATGGGACCCCTTACCAATAACGTGGGTGTCTTAACCATAAATCAAGGAGTTTATCGTATTCAATTAAATCTTCGTTATCCTAATGGAGTCAATTTTGATGATGTTGTCAGTACGTTAAAACAACGTTTTGAACCTTATCAAGCATCAATAACCGTCGATAAACACGACCTTCTACTCTATAAAGATCCCAATTCCGATCTGATTAAAACACTCATGGGTGTCTATATCAAACATACAGGCGACAAAGATGCCAGACCTATCAATATCGGAGGTGGGACTTTTGCCAGAGCCATGCCAAACAGTGTCGCTTTCGGACCCCATTTCTTGAACAAACCCACCTTTATTCATCAGCGGAATGAGTTCATTGATTTAGATGACTTTATTCTCGCAACAATAATCTATACCGAAGCCCTTTACGAACTCGCAAAATAGGAGGTCTCATGAAACCTTATCTTGATTTATGTCGGCATGTCATGGAACATGGCACCTTTAAAATGGATCGAACAAAGACCGGAACCAAAAGTGTTTTTGGGTATCAAATGCGTTTTGATCTCGCTGAAGGATTCCCACTTTTAACCACGAAAAAGGTCCATTTAAAATCGATTATTCATGAACTTTTATGGTTCATCAAAGGGGATACAAATATCAAATACTTGGTGGATCATGATGTGCGTATTTGGAATGAATGGCCTTATGAAGCCTTTAAAAAGTCATCCGATTATCAAAATGAAACCATGGATGAATATGTAGAGAAAATAAAGAGTGATCGTGATTTTGCGAAAAAACACGGTGATCTCGGACCTGTCTATGGCGCTCAATGGCGAAATTTCAATGGGGTAGATCAGCTAGAATTTATTCTTAATGAAATCAAGCATAATCCCAACTCCAGACGGATGATTTTATCCGCGTGGAACCCTGCAGAAATCGCCCATATGGCACTACCCCCTTGTCACACACTTATTCAATTTTATGTGGCAGATCACAAGTTATCCTTACAACTTTATCAACGAAGTGCCGATATTTTCTTAGGTGTGCCCTTCAATATTGCAAGTTATGCTTTATTACTCATGATGGTAGCTCAAGTAACCGGTTATGAAGTGGGTGAATTTGTCCATACACTAGGTGATGCACATATCTATCAAAATCATTTTGAACAAATTGAACTTCAACTCACACGCGAACCTCGTCCTCGTCCGAAGATGAAAATTAATCCTGAAGTTAAATCGCTATACGATTTTGTCTTTGAAGATTTCCAGCTTGAAGACTATCATCCCCATCCAGCGATCAAAGGGAAGGTGGCTGTATGATTGAAATGATTTGGGCAATGGATGAAAATTGGCTCATCGGTAAAGATAATGTATTACCATGGCACTATCCAAAAGATCTCCAATACTTCAAAAGTAAAACGAAAGATGCCGCTGTTTTAATGGGTGACATGACGTATTTATCTTTGAAATCATATTATAAAACCAAACCGCTTCCGTTTCGAAAAATCTATGTCGCTAACATCAATGAATCACACTATTCAGATGCCATCTGGGTCAAAGATTTATTTCAATTTTTAAAGGAAACTCAGGAAGACATCATGGTGATTGGTGGTAAGACCATCTATCAACTATGTCTTCCTTACGCAAAACGTCTTCACATCACATATGTTTTAAAAACCCACGAAGGAAATGTCTATTTTCCACGATTTGATTTATCAGCATTTCGTCTGATAGAAAAAACGATGGAGGAAGGGCTTATCTTTACGGTCTATGAAAGGATCCAACCATGATTTCAATCATTTATGTCATTTTATGGGGACTTTATGTTTATCTTTTCACCACAATGGTCAATGCATCTTGGTATTTTATTATTCTATGGATCATTAGCGGCGCTGTGGCATCATTTATTTTGACGGTGCTCTTTATCATTGCTAATTTTCCCATCATGAAATGGACCAAATTCACCAATAAATATAAATACTTTTTGACAAGAAGTACTTCTGAGTGGCTCATTTTCTTCTTTATGCGCCTTAAAATCGATGTAGAAGGGCGTGAAAACATTCCCTCTGATGGACCACTTTGTATCTATGCCAATCATAAATCCTATGCAGATCCTTTCATCGTGTTTCATTTTATGAAACGTCCCACAACATTTACACCAAAGATGAGTGTCTATAAAGCACCGCTCATCGGATTATGGCTCAAATATCTCGGGGCATTCCCTATTGATCGCTCAAGTGATCGAAACACAGCACGTGCCATGGTGGATGCGATTAAAGTCATCAAAGCAGGCATGGCAATGACCATCTACCCTGAAGGTGGGATCAAGGACCGTGATGATGTCAAAATGGTTGCGATGCGTGCAGGTGCCTATCGTGTGGCAATGAAAGCAGAAGCCAATCTGTTACCTGTTAGCATCCAAGGGACCACACGAATTAAGTATCGTGCGCCTTGGAGAGTCACAAAAATCAAAGTAGTTATCCATCCGCTAGTACCTTATGAAACCATCAAAGAAAAAACGACCGCTGAGGTCGCTGATAAGATGTTTCACATTATCAATGATCGCTTAATAGATGAAAAGGCCGCTTAGGCCTTTTTATGTTCTAAAACACTAATTTTTTCGTGATTCACATCAAAGAAAATGACATCGACATGACCAATAAAATCTGCAAAGGTGTATTTATCGGGATGAGCATAGATCATTAAAGCCTTAATGACATGGGAATGTGCAACGAGCAAAATTCGTTCTTCTGCATGATCATCATAGAGATTCTTTACTGCATTTGAGATACGTTCGATGAGTTTAACATCCGTTTCATAATCTTCAAATGCGTATCCATGACTTCTCACTAAAGGCATCGCCGTTTCAACCGAGGTTCCATCTAAATGATAGAAGTCACGTTCAACGAATTGATGATTCACCAAAATAGGACGTTCATAACCGATTTCCTTAGCAATGATATGGGCGGTTTCTAATGCTCTGGAAAGAGGAGATGCCATTAATCGATCAAAAGATAAATGTGATGCATGGATCGTTTGACCAAGCATTTTTGCTTGCGTTTTTCCTTTATCATTTAATGGAATATTGACTCTTCCTTGAACTTTTCCTGATGCGTTATAATAGGTTTGTCCATGACGGACCATCGCTAGAATCATGAGATACCTCGTTTCACGAGTTACATTATAACATAGTTTGGTTTTATTCCAAGGTCATTTATGTTAAAATAAACATTAGGAGACGTGATACTATGCATATGATTGACTTAATCGCCAAAAAGCGTGATGGTTATTCTTTAACACAAGAAGAAATCCAATACATCATCCACAATTACACTCAAGGTCTCATTCCAGATTACCAGATGAGTGCCTTTTTAATGGCTGTATATTTTCAAAAAATGACCAATGAAGAAGCGACTTACCTCGCGTTAGCGATGCGTGACTCAGGGGATGTAATCGATTTATCATCGATTCCTGGAATCAAGGTCGATAAGCATTCCACCGGAGGTGTAGGTGACAAAGTCACGCTAGTCTTAGGTCCTTTACTCGCGTCATTAGGTGCGAAATTTGCCAAAATGAGCGGTCGTGGTTTGGGCCATACCGGAGGAACCATCGATAAACTAGAAAGTATCCCTGGTTACCAAGTCGAACGCTCAGTCGAAGATTTCATAGAGCAAGTCAATACGATCGGGATTGCTGTCGTCGGGCAAAGTGGTGACGTTGCACCTGCTGATAAAAAACTTTATGCACTTAGAGATGTCACGGCAACTGTGGATGTCATTCCACTGATTGCATCGTCCATCATGTCAAAAAAACTTGCGAGTGGTGCAGATGCCATTGTCCTTGATGTTAAAGTAGGACACGGTGCCTTTATGAAGACCGAAGAAGAAGCGATTAAACTCGCAGAATTAATGGTCTCTATCGGCCGACTTGCTGGTAAAAAAATGACCGCTATCTTAACAGGTATGGATGAACCACTTGGTCATAAGATAGGAAATGCGCTTGAAGTCTATGAAGCGCTAGAAACCCTCCAAGGCAAAGGACCCAAAGATCTTGTAGATGTTACTGTAGCAATCGGTTCTCATTTGATGCTTGATGCTAATCTTGCCTCATCGCTTGATGAAGCGAAAGAAAAACTTCATCGTGCACTAAACGATGGCTCAGCCTATCAAAAATTCTTAGAACTCGCTAAAGCACAAGGTGGCGATGTAGAAGCTCTTAAGCATCCCGAAGCGTTATTATCCAAACATACCATTGAATTATTATCGGATCATGAAGGTTATGTGACCGATATCAATGCCCTTGACATCGGAAAAGCAGCAATGCGCTTGGGCGCCGGAAGAGAAACCAAGGAGGATCACGTGCTATTAGACGTTGGTGTTGATCTTCATGTGAAAATTGGTCATCATATCAAAAAAGGTGATAAGCTTGCGACACTCTATGTTCGCGATAAAGGAATTAAAGAGGCATCAAGTCTTATAAAAGAAGCCATTAAAATAGGAAAAGAACATAAAGAAATTCCATTGATCAAGCGCACGATAAAATAGAGGGGGAGTAGGGCATGTCAATCATGACACCCGATTACACACATTCGATTTTAAATGTGACAGCAACGATTTTAAAAAAATATCAAGCACCCACCGCTTATCAAGAAATTCAAGTCTTAGCGGATGCGATGAACGAAAAAGACCATATTGTCTTGGTTCTTTTGGACGGCATGGGGATGAATTTATTGACAAAGCATCTTTCACGAGGTGCTTTTTTGCTCAAATATTTAAAAGATGTCATCACTTCCGTGTTTCCCCCAACCACCGTGGCTGCAACCAACACAGTCCTTTCAGGACTACCCCCATTTCAGTCAGGGTATTTAGGATGGGTTCAATACTTTCCCAAGGAAGATGCGAATATTGTTGTCTTTCAAAACCAAGATTTTTATGACAAAAATCGAGTATTTGACGTGAATTTCCGCGAAAAATACTTAAAATATCCACTTATTTATGAACAGATTAGGAAAAACTCGAAGGATCATATTACCCTCCATGAGTTGTTCCCTAATTTCCGTGAAGACGGCTATGCCTCATTTAAAGACCAAGTCGATAAAGTAATCGATATCACCAGACAACATCAAAAATCATTTACCTACGTTTACTGGACAGAACCCGATCTAACCGAACATCAATACGGGGTCGATGCTTATGCGACACGTAATGTTGTACAACATCTTGATGAAGAATTGGAACGTCTTGCTTTCTTTTCTGCGAAAAGCACCACGATTGTGGTGATCGCTGATCATGGTCTCACCGATGTCAGTGAAGTGGATCTTTTTAAAGATACAAAACTGATGTCAATGCTCAAACGACTACCCTCGATGGAACCCAGAGCAACCAACTTTTTTGTTAAGGCAAAGTACAAACTCGAATTCAAAACTCATTTTGAAAAAACGTATGGAGAAGACTTTCTCTTATTGACTAAAGAGGAACTATTGGCAAAGGGATGGCTAGGTACAGGAAAGAAACATAAGATGTTAAATCAGTTTTTAGGGGATTACATTGCGATCGCCACAGGCAAAATGATGATGAAGATTGGGGAAGGAAAAGCATTCGTTGCCCATCATGCGGGATTAACATCAGAGGAAATGGAAGTACCACTCGTGATTTTTACGAAGTAAATAAAAGGAAAAAACGCGTACCCCCCAGTACGCGTTTTCTCTGCTTGATGAAATATGTTATTTCTTTTCAGACGGTTCTTTTCTTGAAAATTCAGCAGCCATCATGACAGTGGACGCTAAATCGGTAATGTTTGTTGGAACGACGAGTTTTGTCGCTTGACCATTAGCAACTTGGGCTAAAGCTTCTAAAGATTTAAGGGTTAACACCGCTTGATCTGCACCAGCATCTTTAATTAACTTAATCCCTAAAGCTTCCGCTTCTTTGATCTTGAAGATGGCACTCGCTTGACCTTCAGCTTCTAAAATACGTTGTTTCTTATTGGCTTCCGCTCTTAGAATCAATGCTTCTGCTTCACCTTCAGCAGTAAGAATGGCTGCTCTCTTTTCACCTTCAGCAATCAAGATGTTTTGACGTTTTTCACGTTCAGCTCTCATTTGCTTTTCCATGGAATCACGGATATCTTTAGGTGGGATAATGTTTTTCACTTCAACACGAGTAACTTTAATTCCCCATGGGTCAGTCGCTTCATCGAGCGTTGTTCTCATACGGGTATTGATGAGATCTCTTGATGTCAATGTTTCATCTAGGTCAAGTTCACCAATAATGTTACGTAATGTGGTGGCTGAGATGTTTTCAATGGCCATTAAAGGATTTTCTGTCCCATAAATGTATAATTTGGGATCTGTAATGGTGAAGAATACGACTGTGTCGATTTGCATCGTAACATTATCTTTGGTAATCACAGCTTGAGGTTCAAAATCCTTGACTTGTTCCTTCAAACTTACGGTACGTGAAACGCGATCGATTAAAGGAATAATGAAGTGAACACCGACACCAAGTGTTTTATGATACGCACCTAGACGTTCGACAACCATACATTTTGTTTGAGTAACCAAACGGAAACTCAAGGCTAAAATCATAAATGCAACTACAACCGCAATGATGATTCCAGTCACAGCACCTACACTAATAAATACTGGGGGGAACAATTCGAATCCAAACATAGTTTTCTACCTCTTTCTTATTAATATTATTTTTCTAATTTTTCAACAATCAATTTATTGCCTTCAACATCTAATACTCGAGCAGTATCACCGACGAGAAGAGTATCTTTTGATATCGCAGCCCAGTCGATAGACCGAATCACAATACGACCGATATCATCAGGAGTGATTTCTTTAATCACTTTTCCTGTCATTCCTACCATGGCATCGACATTGGTCTTGATTTCATTGGTTTTTAAATATCTCTTTACCACGGGACGAGTCAGAAGAAGTAACACGAGGGTAAAGACAACAAATGATACGGATTGGAAAATAATATTTCCACCCGCTAACGCGATGATAAAACTAGGAATTGCAGCGATTGCAAACCAAATACTGATCATATCTGCAGTAAAGATTTCCAACACAAATGCGATGACAAAGAGTCCTAACCAAAACCATACCATGTATTCGAGCATATTAGATTTCCTCCTTTAAATCAACCATCAAAAGTTGATCTTTGCTCTGCCAGGAAGCTTTATATTTCTTAGTCTCCTGGTTAAAATCGACACCAATTAGTTGCGTAATTTCTTCAATAAAAGCTTTGTTTGTGACACGACTATACGAAGATCGAACCGTGATTTTGTACTTATTCGACTCTGGGATATCGTGCTTAATTGCTTCAGCTTTTGACAAAGGTTTAATGATGATCAGCCGCTGATTTCTTTCCATCCCCAACAAGACGCTGTACGCGCTCTCAAAGAAATTAGTAGCTGCTTTGTTTAAGGTGATATTGCCTGAGGCAATCGTGACAATACAATCTTTAGGCTTTTCGTTGAACCATGTTATTTCCATCCGATTCACTCTCCTTACACCTACTATTATACACGAAATTATTGGCATTGCAAGAGAAATTATTAAAAATTATTATTTGTCACTTTTTGGATATCGAGAAGATTCATCCCACGGTCTTTGATGCTTTCTTTGAGTGTATCGATGTCTGGATTCCCATTCGACCACATTTGGGCAAGATAGCTTTCTAAATCCTTGATTGGGTCCAGTGCATAGTAGCCATACATCTTGATGTCCGTTATTTGATAGGTATATGTTAATGTATACGTATCTATAGGTAATGTACGTTTCTGTGGTAATAAAGTTTCTCGTTCGATGACACGATCAAAGAGAGGAAACAAGAAGTAAATCCCTGGCTTATCGATGACTTTGAAGAAAGAACCCATTCTTTCCACGAGTAATTGCTCGTTTTCTTTAACGATTTTAAAGTTGGGAAGTAAGAAGAGAATAAGTAGAAACAATAAAAAGATGACTGCAATGATTTCTTTTGACATGTGAACCTCTATCATATAATTTGAATTTTAGCGAATATTGAGATATAATAACATTGATCACTACGGGGAGCATTCATGCTGAGAGGACGAAAGTCGACCCGCAGAACCTGATCTGGACCATGCCAGCGGAGGGATAGTTGATGAATAGAATCTATTCTTACTATCCATTTCTTTGGTAATCCATAGAAATGTTTTTATTTTTCTAGGAGGAAAAAGAAATGGCTTTAAAATCAGAAACGAAGAAAATGTTGATGACGATTCAGTTACTTGCGATCGCCATCGTCTTGGATTTGGTCATCAGTGCGATTCCAGGACTTAATGCAAGTATGCCTTTTGGTGGGAAATTCTTTGGCTTATCGATGTTTCCCTTGGTGCTTATTGGGATTCTCTTTGGACTCAAGTATGGAATTATGGGTGGACTAATTTATG
>CALMNM010000137.1 GCA_937868795.1 uncultured Acholeplasma sp. | reverse complement strand
TTTTTACTTTGATGAAAAACTTCTCATCTTTTTCTCACGTTGTCTTTCTAAATACTTTTGACGTTCTTCGATATGATGAAGTTCCTTTTTCATCTTTTGGTAATTCATTAAACGTGAGGGGTCTAAAGATCCATCGTTGATACTTGCTTTAACGGCACAACCAGGCTCTTTCGTGTGCGTACAATCACTGAATTTACAGGACTTAGCCAGTTCGGTAATCTCTGAAAATGAGTGATCAAAATCAGCACTATCCAGTTGGATTTCTCGCATACCAGGGGTGTCGATGACGATCGCTTTATTTTCTGTTAAGAAGAGTGAACGATAGGTCGTGGTATGTCTTCCACGGTCTAGATAACCAATGGTGTTCGTTTCCATGACCTCATGTCCAAGAAGATGATTGATGATCGTCGATTTACCGACACCCGATGATCCCAAAAATACATAAGTATACCCTGGTTTGATCATGCAATCGAGTTCATCATACCCGTGATCTATAAGATCGGAAACCGATAAAACATCGACACCGATCGCAGACATACTCGCTTGATAGAGGTATTCGTTTGGATGATCGGTTAAATCCTTTTTGGTGAGTAAGATGATGGGGGTTGCTCCACTGCTCCATGCCATAGATAAATAACGTTCAAGACGTCTATTGTTAAAGTTATCATTCATCGATTGACAGATAAAGATGACATCGACATTGGCAGCAATCAGTTGTGTATCTGCTCTGCTTCCTGCCACTTTTCTTTCAATAATGCTTTTCCTTGGTAGAAGTTCATGGATAATCCAAATATCTTCTTTGGTATCACATAAGACAAAATCACCGATGGTAGGATACTCTTTTGGATCTAGGGTTTGGATCATCCAAGATCCCAAGACTCGTCCTTCGCCTACCCCTTTTTCTGTCATGATATGATAACGATCTTTATGATGTTCGGTGATCCGACCCAAGATCAAAGGTCTCTTTTTTTCTGCAAGCAAAAGAAGTTCAGGGGATGCACCGAACGTTGATAAAACTTGATTCATAATAATTTATTTTTTCCTCCAATGATGTATTTGGAGGGGAATGTTAGTTCTGTCTCGTGCCCTCCATCACGTATGAGACACCTGCACTATCTTTTCTATTCATAAACATGTCTCCTTTCGTGAGAAGTCAATGTGCATGATCACGCATGCCGACTTCATTATATGTGAAAAGGTGAAAGATTGCAATGATTCACCGGTAAATGAGGGATATGGGTTGTGTAATGGCGTCATCTGTGTTAAGATAAGGTGTTCCTAAAAACGATGTTAATAGAGGAACAAAAGTTAAATCAACGCCCATCAACTCATTGATGGTTTGGAACATAGATCTCCTTAGGATACTTAGAAAGATTTTACATGATTCAATGAAGCGCTGGATAGCTTTTTACCAACGCTTTTTTTGTTGGTTCATCACCATTTCATGATCATAAAGGAGAAACCATGACATTTGAACAACTGGGGATCATATCCCCCATTTTAAAGGCAGTCGCCTACGAAGGATACACCGAACCTTCCCCCATTCAGGAACAAGCCATTCCTGTCTTACTTGAAGGGCATGACATGCTCGCTAGTGCCCAAACCGGCACAGGGAAAACCGCAGCATTCGCGATTCCCATTATTCAAGCACTTTATCAAAAAAGAACTGAAGAGCACTCCAAAAGAGTGATTAAAGCGTTAGTCCTCGCTCCGACAAGAGAACTCGCAGAACAGATTAAAGAAAGCTTTCGCAATTATAGTAGAGATCTTCATATCAAAAGTGAAGTCATCTATGGCGGTGTTTCGCAAAAGAATCAAGAAGTTGCCTTAAAAAAAGGACTTGATGTCTTAATCGCAACCCCTGGAAGACTTTTAGATCTTATGAATCAAAAACTCATCTTTTTAGATACGATTGAGTATTTTGTCTTAGATGAAGCAGACCGGATGCTCGATATGGGATTTATCAATGATGTCAAAAAAATCGTCTCAACGATTCCTAAAGACAGACAGACGATGCTCTTTTCCGCGACCATTCCTAATGAGATCTTAAAACTCGCCAATGACTTATTAAAAGATCCTATACGAATTGAAGTCACGCCACCCGAACAAATGATTGATAAGATTAAGCAATCCTTATACTTTGTCTCTAAAAAGGATAAGTTTAAGTTGTTATTAGATTTACTTGTTAATCCTAAGTTAGTCTCTGTCTTAGTCTTTACCAGAACCAAGCATGGGGCAAATAAACTCGTGAAAGAATTATTAGCCTATGGTGTCAAGGCAGATGCGATTCACGGGAATAAATCGCAAAATAAACGGCAACAAGCGCTTCTTGATTTCAAGAATAGAAAGTTAAGAGTGTTGGTAGCAACAGATATCGCAGCGCGTGGAATCGATATTGATGAACTCTCTCATGTCATTAACTTTGATTTACCAGAAACACCAGAAACCTATGTTCACCGTATGGGCAGAACTGGTAGAGCAGGATTGTCAGGGGAAGCTTATTCATTTTGTTCTCACGATGAAATCAATTTGCTTAAAGCCGTTGAAAAACATATCAAAATGTCTATTCCAGTGATGAGTGAACAAGCATTCCATGTCACCATCAAAGAGAATGGACCTAAACAAGAACAACCCAAGAAGAAACAACCCAAACCACTAAGTCAACAACCTAAAGCAACGAGATCACCATCACACACTATAAAAGACGAAAAGAAACCTATGGACCTCAATCGCTTTACGAAAGACTATGTCGCTACCAAACCATCCAAAAAACAAGATAAGTTAGGTCCAAAGAAAGAAGTCAACACGACATCATCGACTAAACCTAGCCAACCTAAGTCAAAGACGTCACAAGACAAGTTCTATGATTTCAAAAAGAACAATAAAAGTAAATACGACAGAAAAAGATAATAAAGAAAGATTCTATCTTCAGTGATAGAGTCTTTTTCTTATCTTTGAATGCTATAATAAGGATAATCAAGAATAACCGGGGGATTTATGGAATATAAACGATTAACAATTGTCGAGTTTGCTGTATTGGGTTTGATCATCTCAAGTCTCAGTATCTATGTAGGGTTTGAATATTTAGTGGGACATAACCAGTGGTTAGGTCTCATCATCGGTGTAGGATTTATGGTGATAGGGATTATCCTCTATCAATTTGGTAATAAGCATGGTCTTTTCTATCTTTTATCATTCATTAGTAACATGATTGGTGTTGGTTTATCGATTACAGCCTATTATGTGTTAAAAGCGTATTCTTTAGAGTTTCGCGATTTTGTGTTCGCCATCATGGTCTCGATTATGATGTTATCTGGGTTTTTGGCATTAACGTGGATGGAACGTGTGAAAAGGCACATAAAATGGATCACAGCACTCATTGTCTTGGTCTCTTTTATCATCTCTTTAATCTTGTGGCTATCAGTCGATGCCTTTAGTGGACTATCATTCTATTATCTTAATGTAATCTATTTTTTTATGGTAGGGATGATCTCAGTCACTGATTCTCTTAAGGATTTAACTAAAGAGATGGCTTGGGTGAGTTTAGGTGCATTTATATTGATCAGTATCATTGTATTAATCATTCTCAGTGAAGGTGAAGCTTCATCGGGAATGGATGGTTTTGATCTTGGTACGGGTAAAAATAAGAAGAAAAAGAAGACAGTTTAGCTTAGAGAAATGAGGGTTAAATCATGTTTGAGATGAGTGATTATCAAGATGCAGTAGACTATATCTATCAAAAGACAAATAAAAGACCTAAAGTAGGTCTTGTTTTAGGATCTGGTTTAGGCGTGTTAGCAGATGAGATGGTAGATGCCGTTCATCTTCCTTTTAAGGATATTCCTCATTTTGTCAAACCTACAGCAGAAGGCCATAAAGGGGAACTCGTGGTTGGCAAGTTAAATGGGGTGGAAGTTGTATTATTGAACGGTCGCTATCATTACTATGAAGGGTATCGTTTAGATGAAATCACGTTTCCTATTAGAGTCATGAAATTGATGGGTGTTGAAAAAGTGATTTTAACTAATGCGTGTGGCGCAATTAATACGAGCTTTAAACCAGGTGATCTCATGGTGATTACTGATCATGTGAACTTAACAGGAAATAATCCACTAATCGGTAAAAATATCAGTGAGTTTGGTCCAAGATTTCCTGATGCTACAGAGATTTATTCGAAGAGAATGAGAGAAGTCGCACTTCGTGTAGGAAGTGAATTAGGTATCTCTTTGCAGCAAGGTGTGTATGCGTGGTGGACAGGTCCGATGTATGAAACACCAGCAGAGATTAAGATGATTAGAGTGTTGGGGGGGGATGCAGTAGGGATGTCTACTGTGCCTGAAGCGATCGTTGCAGCACATGCGGGAATTGAAGTTTTGGGGATTTCGTGTTTAACGAATATGGCGTCTGGTATATTACCTCGGAAGCTATCTCATCAAGAAGTTCTTGATGTTGCAAGCGATGTGAGGGAGTCATTTGGGAAGTTGGTTCAGAGCATAGTAGCAAAGATATGATTAGCAAATGAAAAACAATGAAAGGAAAAAGTGACAAAATAATGACGAATAGGGCGGATACGCCCTGTTTTTATATTATTTATGGATATATAATGATAATATCGATATTTATAACAACCTTTTTTCTACATTTAGAAATATAAACTTAGAGAGTTGATATTTGAAATTATCGAGTTTGCATATCATATCGACATAATAGAGATGATTTATAGTCGCAAAATATAGAAAAAACAGCCTTTTTATGCGATAAAATGTATGTATTTTGAGATGCTAGAAACAATATTTGTCGAAAAGCTAAATTATAACGGTCACTCTAGTAATTTGATTTAAGGTGAGGTGGTTACGAACAAAATTCTATACATTAAAGGTTGTAAAGTAGAGTAGGTTTAGGATATTAAAGTGAAAACTGATACCAAATAAGAAATAGGTGAAAAAGTGAGAATTCAACATATAAAGATTAATAACTTTCCGCGGACTCGATATGGAAGTCAGTGAAATTAAAGAAAGGTTTTTGATTATAGGTAAGAATGATTCTGGCAAATCAAATTTT
>CALMNM010000136.1 GCA_937868795.1 uncultured Acholeplasma sp. | reverse complement strand
ACACTCATGAATGCAGGCACAGAAATTGGTCAACTTTCTGCTTGCTTTGTTCTTCCTGTTGGTGATTCGATGGAGGAAATTTTCGACGCTATCAAGTGGACGGCTCTCATTCACAAAACAGGCGGAGGAACTGGATTTAATTTCTCCAACCTTCGGTCAGCAGGCTCCACCGTTGGCTCTACCAAAGGGGTAGCGTCAGGCCCACTCTCTTTCATGGAAGTATTCAATGCCGCTACCGAGACCGTAAAACAGGGTGGTCGCCGACGTGGAGCCAATATGGGCATCCTACGATATGATCATCCCGATATTGAGAAGTTCATTACTGCAAAACACGTCGAAGGGAAACTTGCCAATTTCAATTTCTCGGTGATGGTTGATGATGAGTTTATGAATGATGTTATTGGACAGGGATACACCTGCAAGAACAAAGACCTGTTCAATAAAATCATCGAAAACCAGTGGACAAACGGTGAACCATCATTCCTGTTTTATGACAGGATTAACATCGATACTGATGCTGCAACACCGAAGCTTGGCCCGATAACTGCAACCAACCCCTGCGGTGAGCAACCACTCTACCCCTTTGAATCCTGCAACCTTGGAAGCATTAACCTTGTAAATTTTGTTGATGAATACGGTGGAATTGATTGGGATTATCTTGAAAAGATTATCAAAGATGCTGTCGAATTCCTCGATAATGTCATTGATATGAATAACTACCCGATTCCTCAAATTGACGAAGCATCCAAATTTACCAGAAAAATTGGTCTTGGTGTCATGGGTTTCGCCGATATGTTACTCAAAATGGGAATCCCCTATGGACACGAAGATTCTTATGACGTGGCTGAAGAGGTAATGAAATTTATTCAAAAGGTTGCTGATATTCATTCTGCCAGACTTGCCGAGACTCGAGGATATTCACCATATTATACAAAGTATGGTGGATATATGCGTCGCAACGTGGCCCTGACGTGTATCGCTCCGACGGGTTCTATATCGTTCCTTGCTGATTGTTCATCTGGAATTGAACCTGTATTTTCTTACGTCCTGAAACGCAAGAATACTGTTGGGCGAGAATACTTCGTTGTTCATCCGATTTTTGAAAGTCGCTTTAAGAATAGATTATCTGAAAGCCAATACAATGAGCTTATTCAGTATGTTTATGAACACGGCACACTTCGGGATGCTCCATACACTACTGAAGAAGATCAGCGATTACTCGTAACAACCTTCGATGTATTTTGGAGAACGCAGATCGATCTCATGGCAATTTTCCAGCGTTATTGTGATGCTGGGGTTAGCAAAACGGTCAATCTTCCATTTAGCGCTACGAAAGAGGACGTTGCTGCGGCTGTTATTTATGCATGGCAGAAAAAGTGTAAAGGTGTCACTCTCTATCGTTCAGGCTCTCGTAAGGATGAAGTTTTAACTCTGAAAGAAAAAGAGGTAAAGTCAGAAGAAGAACTTCCGACGTCAGCTTCTAATCGCGTTATTAATCATCATCAACCGTTTGTTTCTACCGATGGTGAAGTAAGACTTCTCCCGAAGCGTCCACGGGTTCTCACAGGCACAACCGACAAATTGCGTTCGGGATGTGGTAAACTGATGATTACCGTTAATCAGATGGACGATTACCCTTATGAAACCATCATTAACAATCGTGGAGGCGGTTGTAGCGCCATGAGTGAGGCGCTTGGATTAATGATATCGTTGGGATTACGGTGGAACGTCCCTGCAACCGATATTGTCAGGACGCTCAAATCTGTTGAATGTCCTGTTGCTATGAAAAATCCAAAGTCTGCAGGACGGTCATGTGCCAACATTATCGGGAAAGTTCTCGAAGAGCGCACCACCTTTGAATATGGTGAAAAAGAGGCCATTCTTTGTCGTGATATGATTGAAGATAATTGTATCATAATGGACTCATTGCCGACGAAAGAATTGACTCATGTTCCAAGGTGTCCTGAATGTGGTGAAGTGATTGCTATGGAAGAGGGTTGCAGAAAGTGTCCTGCTTGTGGATGGTCGAGGTGCTAAATGAGGGAATACAAGTGCACCCACTGTTCCAAATATTTTGGAAATATGAAAGATAAAATGCCTGACCATGAATGGGCAATTTGTCCGTGGTGTGGGTGGCCTGTTGATATCGGTACAAAAAGAGCACAAACTGTCCCAATGCCAAAGAATTATCAATTAATTGCCAAGAAAATCACTCGTAACGAAGAGATGAAAATGGAAAGAATACAAAATGCCGTTAATAAAAAAGCGGATATTAAAACAGGCAAACCGAGAGGTAGGCCAAGGGGGAGCAAAAATGCTCCCAAAATATCTGTCGGAAAAGGAAATAAGTAGGGGTTCGATTCCCCTTTCCGACTTCCCTTCGGGGAGTTAAAATTAACCACGGAGGAGGTTGTTGAGCGAACAAGTAGTAAAAAGAAGGACGTTTAGCAAGTCAAAGATTAACACGTTCAAGACTTGCCCGAGACAGTACTATTTCCAGAATCGGACAGAGCTTGGACGGTCAATTAGGGAAAGTCCTTCCCATCAGGTGCAGAACGGTAACGTCGTGCATAAAGTTCTGGAATTATTTAATGACCCCAATGCTGATGAATCTGTTATCGATATCCATATGGATGCCATCAATTTGACTGACGATGGAGTGCAGTTCTGTGAAAAGAATCTCGCAAATCTCTTCACGATTCTTGATAAGTATGGTCTTGGTCGGGCAGAACTTCATGAGCAAAGGGTTGAGGATGATGAACTTGATTTATCGGGGTATATTGATGCCATTTATCTTAAAGATGGTGAATATTGGATTATCGATTACAAGACAGGCAAATTCTATAAACCGAAAATGGACGATTACATTTTCGAGCTTTATGTCTATGTCATACTTGCTCGTCGGTGTCTTGGTATCAATGCATCGAAAATCGGGATGTTCTTCACACAATTTCCAAAGAAAACTTTCGTAATCGACGTTAACGAAGACGAATATGACAAACATTATGCTGATATGCTGGCTCACATGGAGAATATGAAGAGTAACGACGGAGCAATGTTTCCGAGAAGTCGGTCACGTCTCTGTTCATATTGTAAATTCATTAATCTCTGTGACGGCTACACCGATGACATTATTAAGGACTGATTGATTTGTACGATCTGCTCTATTCCACATTTCCAAGACAGGTCGCATATCCGTACAGAAAAACGGTTGATAGAAAGGAGTTTTACTCCACAATCAATCGTTTAAATGGCAAAGTAAGATTGTTTTCTTCTGTTTACAATTTCACAGGAAGTCAACACTTCGATAAAATTTCTCTCGATCTCGACAAGATATTCTTTGATTTTGATGGGCCAGAAGCCTTCGAAAATACGATGGCTTTTACATTCCACCTTCGAAAAGCAAATCTTAAACATTTATTGCTTTTTTCTGGTGGCGGCTACCACGTTTACCTCTTCACGAAGGGGTACGAAAATCTGAAGAATAAGAAAGCTTGTCTGACAAATGTACATGATTACTTTTTGAAAGAGTATTGTTGTCATTTTGATAAAGCAATTTTCGGTGATATTGCCCGCGTTGCAACGATTCCGAACACTTGGAATACAAAACGTCAGCGATATTGCATCCCGATTTTTGCTAATGAGATCATCAAAGGTTTCGAATATCATTCCAATCTTGCAAAAGAACAGAGATTTGAATTCGAAATCAATGGAGAAGAATTATTCGATGTATCTGGCTTCGATAGTTCAGAAGAATCATCTTATGAGGTTGAAGTAACCGAAGAGGTGAAAGCGCAGATTGATTCTGACGAAATACTGTCACAAATGCCTCCTTGCATCGCCTCATTGCTCGCCAATGCCTCTCATACTCGCGTCGGATGGCGGGGTAGATTCCTACTTATTGTTTACCTGCGAGATTCGGGAATATTATACGGGAACGCCTGTGATATTATTACTCGGTATCTCACCGCACAAAAGAGAGGAGTCTCCGAGGCTGTTCATTGCATACGAGAGGAGCGGCAAGCAAAACACATCTATGAGCGAGATGAATCCTTATTCCCTTCTTGCGAGTCTTTACGACGAGAAGGTTTCTGCAGAAGTTCTCGACTTTGTGCTCACTGCAAAAAGGGAGATTCAGGCTCTCACATTCTCGCAATTTACAGGTGAGATGGATGCTATTGATCGACGGACGAGAACAGGATATGGTTGCGCGGGTGACCAAAGCAGCGAACAAGCAGAACATTCCTCACGAAGTTCAGGAATTGGATACGGGGGATTATATCTGGACGAGAGACGAGTATCTCGAATCGGACATTTGCATCGAGAGAAAGACTGTCAGCGATTTAATCCTCTCCAAGCGTTCTGGTCGCCTCGATAACCAACTGAAGCGCATGAATTCGAACTTCCCTTTATCCTACCTCTTTATATCTGGAAAGTTCGAAAACATATACTTCTCAAACAATTACATCAAGGGTTGGACTACTGAACATACGAAGGGGTTGAAGGCATCAATTTCAGCCAAATATCCATTCGTACATATCGTCGAATTTGCAAACGACACTCAACTCATCGATGGAATATTTCTGTTCTATCGAAAGTTCGTCGAACACCGTGAAATAAGAACGGCTTCCGAACTTGAAACAAAATTCAAGAAAAAGAAAGTTACTGATCTTGACCCTAATTTCGTCCATTACTGTCAAATGGCGGGTATTGGCGAAAAGAAGGCCAAAGAAATCATGGAAACGTATCCACGTTTTGGTGATTTTATTGATGATGCAAGGAACAATTGTCTTAAAGTCAAAGTCACACATACGACGAGAAAATGGCTAAAGGAGATGTGCTAATTTGTTAGTTGCTATTGAAGGGGTTGACGGGGTAGGAAAATCAACGTTGATTTCCAACCTCCAAACAATGTTTACCGTTGAAGAAGAATATCCAAACATTATCTTTACGAAGGAACCGTATAAGATGACACGGGAAGAGAAATACAAACTTCTCAATGATCCAGACCCGTTCTCTCGGCTATTCACCTTCATGAAAGATCATCAGCTTCATCTCCGTGAAGTCATTGATCCTTATGTGAGAACCGATCTGATTATCACCGATAGATATCTTCAATCGAGGATTGCTTATCAGACCGTCGAAATCGCCCAGCACCTGCAGTGTTCCATCGATTCGGCCTACGAATATATGTGCATGATGCACAATTACTCGTATCAGCCTGATTATGTCATACTTCTCGTCGCTGATAGGGCAACTCTTGAAAAGAGATTTGCCAATGGTCACGATGGAATGGATGCCACGTATATCCCAAAGCTTTTAAAGGTTCAGGAGATATATCTTCGTGATTCAGAATGGTGGGAGGGATGTTTGATCGTTCACGCGAATGCATCAGAAGAGATTGTTGCCAATCGCGTATTTGGTGCACTCACAGCATAGGCCGCGCATAGGGGTAGGATTCGCAGCAGAGGCAAAAGTCCTTTGGGGTTGTATGATTCTCCATCCCCAAATACCCTTTTGCTACAGGGCCAATAAAACGGTCATTGGATTTTTTTGTTTTGAAAAAAAGGTGATAAATTATGAAACAGGAACTTCGTGTTAATTTACAGGGAGAAAATTTCTATAGTGACCTTGCGGTAGTGAAATCCTGCGTTGGAAGAACGTGGGATGCAGGGAAGAAACAGTGGATTGTTCCCGCTACCAATGACAACCTTGTAAGGCTTGAGGGTATCCCCTACCTGCGTGAAAGAGTATTGACCATTCGTGAACAACTGAAACTCTCGGAAAAAATGGTTTTCGAGGAAGCACTCACGATAAAGAAAGACTATCCATTTCTCTTTGATTATCAGGCCGTTGGTGCTTTTTACTCTCTCCACAAGAAGTTCTATCTTATCGCTGATGAGATGGGCCTTGGAAAGACTGTTCAGATGATGCCACTCATCGATATTTCGATGCAGGAGAAAAGAAAGGTTATCATTCTTGCACCATCATCGCTGCTTCCTCAATGGCAGAGTGAGATTAAACGCTTCATCGATAAGGATTCCATTATCCTGTCTGGAAAGAAAGGAACCCGTGCGTCGAGAATCACTGCATATGATTATTATATGCAATCAGGTGATCCAGCCATTATTCTCACGACGTATGAATCTTTTGTCCGTGATACCAGAGATATTCAGACGTTCTGGAACGATGTTGTTATTATCGCCGATGAAGCATCAAAGTTCAAGAATGTTAAGACCAGAATATGGCGTGAACTGAACTGGCTTCGGCCCCGTGTCCATGCATTCATCGCTCTGACAGGAACTCCCGTCGAAAACAGTCTTAACAACTTTTTCAACATCATATCCGTTGTCGCTCCTGAATTCATGACAACTCGAGAATTTAAGAGCCAATATTGTGAGTGGCAACAAAAACCTGATGGATATCATGAACTTATTGGTTATAAGAATTTGAGTGATTTCCTGCAGCGGGTATCGCCGCTGATGATTCGTCGTAAGAAATGCGATGTGGCTGAACTCCCCGAAAAGATCATCCAAAACCGCATCATACCACTGACACCTTTACAACATCAGGTTATCGATGGTATTCGCAGATTTGCAAACAACGACCAGACCAGCGATACCGCCGCACTCGGAGCACTCATCCTTCTCCGTGAAATTGCTGACGATCTCCGTATGTTCTATGATTCAACCTCTCCGATGGTAAATTCGTTGAAGGGAAGCGGTTACATTCCGCGCACCCTTCCGCCTGACCATTGCGATAACAAATTCCAAGAGGTAGCGACAATTCTCGATGAGGCAGGCGATAACAAAGTGCTCATCTTCACGCAGTTCAAAACCATCGCTCATATGCTGAATCGCTACCTCACAGGAGAAGGAAATACTGGAATAAGGATTCTTACAGGTGATAGCAGTGCTGATGAGCGAGTCAAAGCTATCGAGGATTTCAAAGAGGATAAATTCAAAGTGCTTATTGCCACCGAGATTTTCGGATATGGAATGAATCTGCAGTTTGTCGATATCCTCATTAATTTTGATATCCCGTGGAATCCTGCGAAACTTAACCAGAGAATTGATCGTATTCATCGAACTGGAGCCAAGAATGATAAGATTATCATTAATCTCATCGCCGAAGATATTGAAGAGAGAGTAAAAGAAGTTCTCGACACCAAGCAGGATTTATTTGATCAGGTTGTCGATGGTCAGGCCATCAATGATGAAAATGTGAGAAAAGAAATCCTTCAAAAATTGAGGGGAAAATAACCCTCTTTTAAAAAAATTAAGACTCTGGAACTGTGAACAACTCGAGAATTTCCTTCTCGTAAGCGATTCCCCAATGGTGATCGGTAGAACCCCATTCGACGTAGCCCATGAATGTCCATGTACCAGATTCGTCGAGATCACCCGAAACCGTCTTATAAGTTAGTTTAGTCGTACTGCCATACTGTAAAGCCGTCCAATGAACAATTGCTCCTGACGGTTTTTCTGCCCAAATTTCCATTTTGGTTGCGCCTGAAAGTGAAGTTCCAACATCGGGCCTGAACTCCACACCGATAGCGCCTACATAAATATCATCAGTCATCTGGAACCTCCGAATCAAATTCTAATATTCTGGTAATCGTACTTTCATCTTCGATGAGAGTGTCGATTGTTGAATCGAATAATAATAGGAGAGTTATGGTTGAAGTGGGTTCTGTTACTCTTGTAATTGTGCTGTCAAATTCGATAATTCGGGAAATAGTCGAATCAAACAGGACAATTTCTTTACCTTCTGTCTGAATGTAAAGGATACCTTCAGAACCAGATATCGCCGTGCATGAACCTGCAATATCGAGAGTTTGAATATTAACAAGGTCAGCTTCACTGAATGAAACGGCATCAGTCTGACCATACAGGTATCTGATTACTGAAACGTGGCCTGCAGTCGATGAAACAGCAGCAGTAGTGCCCGAAAGGAAGCAGTAATTATAGAGGGTCGCCGATGAACTGCTTTCTGCCGCACACGTTCCTGCAATATGAATAGTAAAGGTAATCGTTCCTTCTGAACTTGAAACGGCAGAACAAGAACCTTCAAATGGAACATCACCAACAAGCCTACCTTCTGTTGCAGATTCAGCAATTGAAGAACCTGCAAGGCTGATATTGAGTGTTAATTCGCCTTCCGATGTAGATTCAGCCGCTGTGATTCCAATTAACGCACAATCGATTGAAAGTGAACCACTGGATGAGCTTACCGCCGATGAATCTCCAACGAGATCAGCCAGCTCGACGATAATACCAGAAGAACCAGAAATAGCGTCCGTCTGACCCGCAATAGCAATATCACGCGAGAGGAAACCTTCACTTGATGCTTCGGCTGCAGTAGTTCCAATAAGACCAGATTGTAAATCAAGGGTCGCTGATTCTGTTAGAATAATTTTATCGACGTATGCTGTTGCATCTCCAACGTCAACATAAACATCAAAGTAGGAATTTGGATATCCCAATAATATTGGATCAAATGGAATTGCAACACGAATCATTCCTGCAGTCGGTGACGTTATTGATACGGAACCAAGAAATGCATAACTATAATACGGCGGAGGATCAAATGGTGGAGTTCTTCCTGTCCATAAATTACATCCGAGGGTTATATAAACTAAAGAATTGACTTCAGTTACATTAATATCAACCAGTAATAAATTGGATTTAGTATTATTCGGACATTCTTGATAGATATAAACATAATCTGATGGATTTGCAGCGAGTTTAACACAATTTCCAGAACCATAAGGTTCAATAGTTATTGATCCACCAAGATCGTCGTATTCCCACCCATCAAGCCCGTATTCAAATTCTGGATTTACAACTTCACTACCACAATATGCAATTCCAGCAAGTGCATAATCAACACTTAATGAACCACTGGACGACGAAACTGTTTCTGTTTCTCCGATAAGAAATTGTCCTACCTCGAGAGCACCGAATGAAAGAGATTCAGCAACCGTCACTCCACCGAGAGCATAATCAACATTGAGAGAACCTTCTGACGAAGATTCTGCTTCAACAAGACTTAATAATTTTATTTCTACCGACAGAGCACCAGAAGAAGCACTAACAGCCGCTGTAGTCCCTGCAAGGCCAACATCAAGTGTCAGAATACCTTCAGATGAAGATATAGCCGATGTAGTGCCTTCAATTAAAACTGATGTGGAAGCGTATGTCGCATAAGTTATATTTGACCAATCATGACTTACTTGATCGACAACCTTACAGGCCCGATACCAGTATGTTTCTCCTCCGACAAGATCGATATCATCTTGGAAACTACCATCAGTAAAAGGAATAAAAACGTGATCAGCAAAATCAGTAAATTCTGTTCTCCGCTGAACACGAAGCATAGTCACAAAAGAAAGAGCACCCGATGAACCAGATACAGCCGCTGTAGTTCCAGATAATCCAGTTATAAACGTCAGATTACCTTCCGATGAACTGTTCGCTATTAATGAACCTTTAAGTCCTGACTGAACATCGAGCACACCAGTTGAACCAGAGGTAGCAACAGTTTCGCCAGCAATGGCCCTGATGAGCGATAACGTTCCTTCTGATGACGCTTCTGCTTCGGTAAGACCATTAATGAAAGTTTGATTTTCAATTGCTCCCGTCGATTCTGAAACGGCAGCACATGAACCAGATAATGGAATTATCGTTGATAAATGACCTTCTAAAGAAGCAACAGCGTTAGTCTGTCCTGCAATTGGTATAATTATACCAAGATTACCAGTAGAGTTGGAAACAGCGTCGCATATTCCCCTGATTATCGAAGGATTGAGTGATAAATATCCTTCGGATGATGATTCGGCTGCAGTGACTCCAGATAAATTACATGGACTTTCTTCAATAGAAGTTGCACAAAACTGACTTATTGGATATCCTTCATTGGTATAAACAGAACCACCAGCATTTCCACCAACTGCTCGCATTACAAGATGAAGTCGTATTCTATCAGTATCATTACCAGCAGACCATGTTTTTGATGGAATTTCAAAAATATATCCCCCATAAGAAGTTTGTTGTTCTGATGAATAACTTGAAGATTCCAAAACCGTTCCAGAAGCACTTATTCTCTGGAGTCGCATTTTTGTATATAAATATGCATTTGAGCTTACCTCGAAATAAACTATTGTTGCTCCTGTATTGAATTTATCATTATCTGGAACGTTTTGTTCAGTAATAAAATAATTATTATGTGTCGTTCCTTGTGGCATGTAAAATGTTACCGCTGTTCTGGAACCAGTTTCCTTATTCATTATCTTTGTAAAATCTGATCCTCCGCCCAAATCAGAATTTATTGAACGAAGGTTATAAACGATATATTCACAATTTATTGGAGATTCTACATATGAATAATTACTGCTTCCATCGACGTAAGTTCCCATGTTGTATGCTGTTGCCGCCGATGCATTTCTATATGCAACATCAATACGGATACGATCTTTGTAATTACCAGAAGTCCATTCAATATTATCACACGAAAATAAATACTGTGATTCTGAAGCAATTTGTTGTTCATCTGACCAATCAGAAGATTCTTGGACTACTCCAGCATAATTAACTCTGGTGATTCTTACTTTAGCGTAAAGAAATACTCCACTTTCTGGAGATAAATAAAGATTAACATTAAAAGAATTAGTTCCCCAATTACCATTTAATGGCACCTGACTTTCAGTATAAAAGTATCCATATACCGTTGACATTAATGGAACAGACGTCTGGAAAGAAGTTTCCGAGGTATATGAAGTACTCATTATCTTCGAAAACGCACCGCCATCACTTAAATACGAACTTGTTGATCGAAGATAATATTCAACCATTATCCCTCACTCCATAAAAGTGCTATGTATTCGTTAGGTTCTCCCCACGATGCAACAAGGAATAAAATTTCAAATTGTCCTGTCGATCCTGAAACAGCATTAGCCGCTCCAATCATTTCAACAATTTTTATAAGAAATGCTTCGGATGAAGAAACTGCATCGGTCTTACCTGCAAGAGAATAAATAACAACAACAGCACCGTCAGATTCAGAAACTGCATCTGTATATCCGACAAGTGCCTGATCGAGAGTGAGAAAACCACTTTCTCCCGATACTGCTGTTGTGCTACCGACGAGACCATTTAATAGTGAAAGGAAACCTTCAGATGAACATTCTCCTGCTGCTATACCGCTGATTTCAATAATACGACTCAAAAATGCTGTAGAATCACTGATTGCTGCAGATATGCCCGCGAAGGGAATAAATACAATTATTATTCCTTCTGATGAACTTGTAGCCTCGGTAATGCCAGCAAGAGAGGGTTGTTTATCGAAAAGGCCAGATGATTCAAATATAGCATCGGCTTGTCCTGCGAGGCTCCAATCAACAATCAGACTTCCAGTGGTCGCCAATTCGGTTTCTGTTGTTGATTTAAGACCAATATTGAGAGTTAAAGTTCCATCATTTGGATTTATAAACTGCGGGCCTGCTTCGGTTATTCCAGCCAATCCCCATTCTACAACGAGAGTACCAGATGAAGTCGATTCCGCTTCCGTCACACTAACGAGAGCATCATTAAAGACATAGAGAGAACCTTCTGATGATAATTCAGCTGCAGTGGTTCCAGACAATCCACGATCAATAGATAGAAAACCAGTAGATTCGGAAACTGGGTCACAAAAACCTTCTAATCCTTGATTTCTATCAAGAGAACCAGATGATGATGATTCGACTTCAGTAAGACCAGATAATTCAATGGTTCCTGTTAGAGAAATAACACCTTCTGAATATGCTTCTGCATTACAGGTTCCAATTAAACCGATGCCAGCCTCGAGAGAACCCTCTGATGAAGAAATAGCACTACAGGTTCCAATTAAACCAATACCAGTATCAAGAGAACCTTCTGATGAAGAAACAGATTCTGTTATTCCAACAAAATTTTGTTGGCGATCAAGAATACCTTCTGATGATGAAATAGATTCTGTTATACCAGCAAAATTTTGCTGACGGTCAAGAGTACCTTCTGACGTTGATTCTGCTGAACAAGAACCAACAAGTCCGACAATTTTTTCAAGAGCGCCTTCTGAAAATGCTTCCGCTTCAGTAAGACCAAAAAGAGCATAATCAACAGAAAGCGCCCCTTGCATTGAGGCCGTTCCACCAACAAGACTTTGAATAATTCTTTCAACACTACAATGTGCCTGTGATTCGCTTATTGCTTCAGTAACCCCAACAAAACCATAATCTACAGAGAGAACAGTATCGGGAGTTGAAGAGGTAGCAGAACAGGAACCAGCGAGAGCCATGTCTCGGGAAAGAAGAGCATCTGGAGCATTTGATGATGATTCTGATGTTCCAGAAAGACTGAAAATTATACCAACTATTCCTTCGGAACTGGCACTTGCTCCCGTCGAACCAATAAGTTTTTGTTGTCGGTCAACAAGACCAGATGAATTAGATTCTGCTATAGTACTTCCTACCAATTCTACAATAACTTCTGAAGAAGTTAGTTGCAGGGCATACAACCGCAGATCATCGGCGTACCCCGTTCCCCCAACCCCGGACAGATCGATATAATATGTGGCCTCGGGTGCGGCTGTATAAAACCCGCACATATAATGCCGATAATTGGAAGTATCATGCATCTCAACCTCATCCTGAAAACCCCGGTTGGTTGTGCCTTCATACAACCCAACCCCAACGGAGTTACTTGTAGACTTTGAGGTGCATCTGCAAGAGGCAAGGATGAGATGATCGGTTGCCTCTGCTGCGGAGGTATCGAGCGTGAGCTTGTGCGCCCGCGTTGTTGCCGATTGTTCGGTATCCTGCTCTGCGGAATAAACCGCTGGAAAATCATCGAGCCGGAGGATGGTTAAATAAGCGTATTGGCATCCCGTGGTTTGACTTTCCGCGCTGTATTGCAGTTTTATCGTATGCTCTGCCTGCGTGAGGGTTACTTTTTGGAAATAAAGGAACGGGATTTGAGCGGTTTCATTATAACTGCCCGGTTCGACGTTCAGCAAGCCATATTGCGCCGATCCGTCCACGTCGATCTGTGCCCGCACGTCGTAGCTGTTAGAACTGCCATCAAGAGTACATGATCCAATGATCAGGTAATCACCCGCGCTGCCCGGCGTAAAGGTTTTTGTTACCTTATCCTGCCATGATGAGCTTGTGGTAGTTGTCCGAGATGTTGCAGAGGCTATCTGGTCATTTTCGGTGAGCTTGATCGCGATGATCCGGGCAAACTTGATATAGGCATTATATAGGGCGTGGTATTGTAATCGGTATGTTATCTCTGCGGGGGTATCTCCAAACGATACATACACCGCCCCCCCGGTTGCGGGGTAATCATCGCTGTCCTTCGATTCTTCATAGATGTGCTCAAACAATACGGTCGAACCGTCATACAACCGGAGTAAACTTCCATCGGTATCATTGATATTTGCCGTTGCTATGATGAGGTATGTAGAATTGGCATCCGGGGTAAAAGTGAGAGTGCACTTATCCTGATATGACTCGCTATCAGTGCTGCTCTCGTTATCACTCGAATTTTGATAAAACTGCCGGCTGCCTGCCATTCAAACTCCTATTGTCGGGGAATCATGTGGTTCACGAAATATGTGGTTCCATCCTTCTGAAGCCGGCTCATAATGGCCTTGGTGACATACTCCGGGGGCCATGCTGCGGTAACAAATGCTTCAAGGTAGCATGTTCCAGTATCAATCATCAGCCGTGCGGTGACAGTATTAGAGCCTACTACCATCACCATCAATTTCCCGCCAGTGTAGTCAATCCATGTCACGGACGGGTTTAAAAGGTCAAGTTCAGATGCGATGAGGGCCGCAATAGCCTCCAGTTTGACCGTATCTGTGAAAAGTGCAGTATCGCAGTTCCGTATGTCCATTACAACGGTGAAGGCTTGCCACTCTGCGGCTGCATAGCTGTCAATGTAATTTTTATCACTGTTCGATAGTTTGTTATACGTCCATGACGGCATATTTTTTTACCTCCAAAAAAATGATTACGTGAGGGTCAGATCGAGATCGCCGATGTTAAATTTCGGCGTGTCACCGTTGCCCACAGTCTTGCTCGTAGTAAGCGTTCCATACCAAAGCATATTACCGCTGGAAGATGCATCCATTACGGCGTAATGCGTGATAGTACCCCAATCACCGCTCGCGGTGTTGAAGGTAATCGCAGTCTTGTTAGCGGTTGCACCACCAGAAGAAGTATCCCAGTTAGTTCCGCTGTTGGTTACCGATGCCCGAGCATAGTTGTTACCAGACGGCTCGGCAAGGCCAGAACCATCTTCGGTCGGATCAGCAGTTGACAGTGCAATATACACCGTCGCAGGTGCGGAATATGCTCCAACGCCCGTAATATGGTCGAGAAGTTCATCCTCGAGATAATTTGAAAAACTACCCATGCTTTACCTCCAAAAAATTTACTTGCAGGTAATTCCCTGCAGTTTCTCCGTCGGCACATTGGCCTTGAAAAGCCAACCGAAAATCTTCACAAGGAAGTCAGAACCGATCTGCTCCTTAATTACACTGAAAATGACAGCAGCATCTTCAGGAGTCACTTCACCGTCCTCGGCCTTCTCAATGAAGCAGTCGATGATTGCATCGATTTTCTTCAGAGCAGGTACGAGGGCAATCCTGCTGATGATTCCAGTAAGAATAGCACCAAGCAGGACAAAGAAAATTCCAGTTTCATACAGGAAATCCCAAATCTGAACAAGAATACTTGCGTCCATGTTATTTCACCACGAATTTGTTCGGCTTACTTTCAAAGGCCCATTGGATCTCTTTCGAGGCAACGGACACAAAATAGCCAGCCTTGATCTGTACTTCGACGATATCACCTGCTTTGAGGTCAAACCGCCCGCTTTGCGGAAGATGGAAGAAATATGTACTGAATTTACGTCCACGGACGACAGTATGTCCATATTCCACAAGATTACCATTTACAAAGAAGCCAAAAACCAACTTTCCGTCACCCGAATTGAGTGCATCGAAAAGAATATGGTCTCCGCTTCCAAGATACGGCTTACCAAGAGATGTTTTGGCGACCACTCTTGTATCACCATCTAATAATGGTCTTCTCTAATATATATTCAAGGTGAAAAATAAAAAAAGACGAATAAAAATTGTTTAAATAGTTTTCTGACTAATATATCGCCTTGTTGTAGGTTTATTGAAGGCAGCGAAGAGAAGATCGTGGTAAGTTATTGTTGTATATCCTGTCGGCGCAACAATACAGAACATATATTCTGATTCGCTGCTTGTAATGAGCGTATAATCACCATCAAGCGATACTGAAAGACTCGTTCCGTGATACTGGACACCAGAAGATGTGAATTTCCAATCGCTGGTATATCCACCAGATTTCTTCATTTCAACCCGCAACATCATTGGATCGAGTTTAACCGTAGCGTCCATCACTCCATCGTCAGCACCAACACCAACGGTTCCCTGTCTTGCCGTGATCTGCATTTTGACGCACATTGGTTCGATGGAAATGAATCGCACACTCGGATACGTTGCACCGAACGCCTCGGGCCTCAAAGCTTTGGCTACCCCACCGACAGTCAACGTGCCTGTTGCACTCCAAAGAGCTGCAGTATTTATTCTCCATGTCAAAAGTTGATTTCGGAGAATGATATCACCTGTAAATTGATGACGGAGCGAATAAACACGTTTCCAGTTCGTTTCTGTGGCCTCTCCGTGAGTTACGGTATCATAAACCTTGACTTCACCTTTATCGTATTCAGAATCAGCATCAAAAACTACCATAGAAGCAAATTGTGGAGCAAGATACACATAATCAAAAACAATGGTATTTGCATCTGCTGTTGCTTTAGAGATCGTGACGGTAATATCTTCATGAGTAGTTAATGATAATGCTGCAGTTTCGAGAATAGAAAACGATGAGCTGCCCGTGAGGTAAGTCGTGGCAATCGTTCCTGATACTGATCCAACGACGAGAACCTTTACATCACTGGTTATTGCACCATCTTTCAGACGCATTTTCAGTTTATAACTTCCTCGAGGAACATCTGTTCCTGCATTGAATGACCAGACAATATTTTCATTCTGTGCATTCAATTCCACGGTAACAGTATCATACCCATCAACATCAGAACCAGCGCTTCCCGTTGTTGAATCATAATTTGAATGATTAAAGAGAGAATACAGCCTGTATATAGGAATAAACGCCGACAGACCGCTATTGATATACCCGACAGGTGAAAGATTAACAATATCGAGAGAACTGGTCATTCTGACGTTGGTGGAACCATTTGGAAGAGCGACATATTGTGGAAATCCAATTCCAACAGAATTTGTATAAGTGTCTCCTTCAACAGATAAACCTTGCTGATATACTGTCGATGGGAAATACCGTCCTTTTAAGACATATTTCGCAATAGTCTTTTTACCGACGTCTTTTGGAATACTCACATCGATATCTGTGACAAATCCCTTTTCACTATCATAATTGAAAAGATTGTATGCAGCATCCCGCTCGAGGAGTGCCATTAAATCCTCGGCGTAATCTTGTGCTGTTTTCGACGTTCCCGTTTCCTGATAAAGATACCCTGTCATCTCAAAAGTACCAACAGTTCGCTTCTTTCCAGAAAAGAACTGTGGATTTTCAAGATTGATGGCATCTATTATTTGATCCCGTGTGACTCCATGTTTTGCATTAACATCTTCCACCGTCGGGATATAGATATCACCAATGTTTACCATAGGTGTTCACCATAATAAAATACGCATGGCAGATATAAAAAAAGAAGAGGACTATCCAAAAGAATCGTTTTTATTGACTTGTTGACGAATTGAGTCAACATAATCAGTAAACGAAATTTTTGTGTTGTCAAGACCAAGCCACATTCCAGACGGTTTTACTTCAATTGTTTTTACCCGATATTGCCCATCATAATATCCTTTTCCGCTGATAGTCACCCACTGTCCGATATAAATACGGTTTGACGTCGAACCCCACATATATTGGTCAGGATCAACTCGAATAGTTAATTCCTTCGTTGTAGATGCATTCTGATATGCACTCATCGCTACATTGCGAGCTTCATCTTTCGACGTAATTGATTTATCTCTGACAAGCATGACAGGCTTTGTAATCGCCGTATCAGTCCAAAGAGATAAAGATTCACCATCGACTGAAAATTCACCAAAATATGCCCATACTCTCGGTACAGTCTTACCGTAGTATGCTGTTGCACTGGTAATAGTAAATCCTGCACTCGCATGGAGACCAACTATTCCAAATGATTCAGTGAGGGTTGATTCTGAAACAAACTGTAAATTAGGCGTATCAACATCAGTATCGGGCATTGCTGAATTGCTCACCCACACGTCGATTCTCGGAATACCGTAATAAAGATACCATTTTACAGCGAGATAATTTGAATCAGAAACTTCATTGATTTCTGTTGTAAGTGTCGTCGAAGCAAGTTCTGTTGCCCCTCTGAATATCTTGATATAATACGAATATACCGTATCGGCCCGCTCTTCACGGAGAACAACTCGAAGCATCTTATTAAATTGGCCCGATTCATTACCTCCTCCGAGACTGAACCCCGCCTCTTTCCAATATGTGGTATCGGTAGCGCCATCGAGAATGGCGGTGTTCGCCACTGATGCTTTGATAACAACCGATTCGTCGCGGGAAACAACAAGCGATGGGTGATATGCCGATACATAGACAGGAATGTGGTAATTTGTATTTGCCATCGATGCCCAAATATTCATTGCAGCACCTGTCGAGGAAACACCAGTGGCAACAGCACCTGAATAATTTGGTTCACAGATAATATTTGAAAGTTCTTTTACTCTGTCCAGATTTGAGAAACTGTTGCTGTATGAAACCGAAATTGGTTTTGCAAGATAATTCTTACGATTTGCTCCAACCCCACTTCCATCGAGAACTACAGCATTTTCGTAATCAATCATATTACAACGAACTTTTGTAGCTTCCCAAACATAATTGGTAATATTGGTAATTCTTTTGGTGAAATATCCTTCATAATTCGGATTTGTTCCATAGATGGTTGAACCCGAAGGCATGATAAAAACATCACCGTTATCTTCGATAACAACATTCATATGATCGATAATTACATCAGATGAGTCTTCAGATGCTTTAAGTTCACACGTCGAATATGAAGCATTATCATTAATGGCAAATGAAAGGTTTCTTGCTATTTCATAGAGCCATTGGGTTTTTGAGAGCCACTCGCCCTTGATTTTGATGAGGACGTGAGGACAGTACTTAATACGAAACTTCTGATTACACGTCGAATCGACCACTTTATTAGCCAAATCATCGGCGTATATACCATCTTCGGAATAATCAACATAGCCATTCGTTCCTTCAATGTAATAACCATACGACCGCCAGAGATCAACGTCGTGACTCTGGAAAGTCATGTCCATCATCGATTCATCTTGCACTTCAATTTCTTTTAAAATGAATTTCTCTGTAAGATTGTTTCCACATGAATAAAATTGGAAATAATCCGAATTACGAAGCATTTGGAATAAACGACCCATACGAGACTGTGGTTGAGCAAAAATTTTATATCCTGCTGTTATAACATTATCAAAAAATTGCATAACAGCATAAACACGACTTACATTTGTAGCCAGACTATGAATTAATGTAAAATTTACTCCATCTGTAGATTTAAATACATTAACATATCCAGCAATAACATATAAAGTTATATCGTCAGCCCATATTGCATTTTGATTAATGTCTGATGTAGCAGTAAAACCATATACTGCTGTCACATTCGACCAACTACTTGTACCTGTTGACGATCTCCATAAAGTATATGTTGATGTTGTTAAAACACCAGCAAAAACATATCCATTAAAACCATAAATACATTTAACTGCAATTATCGTTGAAGTAAGACCGCTACTCCCATCGTACCATGTGGTTCCGTTTGTTGAATAAACAAGGAACCGCTTGCTGGATATTGTTCCTCCCCCACCTGCATATATTTTTCCCTCGACAGTAGAACCAAAAACAGTATAACAATATGCTTTTGATGAATCACCTGTCGAATATACTAACGACCACGAAGTTCCATCAGAAGACCGATAAACCCTTCCGTATGTTCCCTGCGTCGCAGCATATATATAACTGTTCCAGTAAGTCATCTGATATACGCGAGTTTCAGGAAGCGTAGCAGCAAGTGTCCAATCTTTTCCTGTAAAAGATCGATAAATTTTGGCTCCACTTCCCGATTCAGACATATACAAATAAGAACCAACAACACAAAGAGCACGGGCCGACGAATCATAACTTTCATTCGACCAGACTTTTTCCCATTTGATACCATCAACAGATCGATAAATAACTGCATACGTCGTTGTACTTGGGCCATCAAGACAGCCAGCAGCATAAATATAATTTCCAAAAATACAAAGACTTTCTACACTGTACCAATCTCCATCAGTTGGTGTTACATTTCTGGTAATCTTGGAATAAACATATTTAAAAATATTGGCCTTTGAATCCGTCGAGTATCCACCAATAAAAAGATCAATTCCATAATTATGCAAACATTTTGCCTGTGTATCAGTAATTGTAAATTCATTGACCCATGAAAAAGTCGGGTCTTTGTTTGTTGAATGATAAATCTGACCGTTATCAAGTGCGACATACCATTTATTATTATAAAATTCAATTCCCCAAATAGTTCTCGAGGAAGATCCAACAGTATTATACGACCATGTTCCTGTATAATAATAGAATCGACCATTTGCTGTTCCAGCAACGTAAGAGCACGAACTTGTCGTTGCACTACCTGTATTAATTGAACGCACAGCAGCCCCAATACCACTTACCGCCGTGTACCAACCACTATTATAATATCTGATAGTACCATCAGAACATCCAACATAAAGTAATGTTCCTGTATTTTTGGTCATGCAATAAATCGTCGTTGAAAGACCAGAAACCACTGACCATGTAGTTCCATTATTGGTGCGGAAACAATAACCCGATGAACTTCCACCAGCATAGAGATATCCATCCGACGACAAACCAAGAGCATAAAGAGTCGCTGCAGCAGAATCGTAAACTACATCCCAACTTGTACCGTCGGAAGAACGCAAAACAAAACCGCTACCCCCCGTACAAGCATAAATATAGCTTCCATAAACACACACATCCATGATATAATATTCAGGAACTCCATAATATTGATACATTGTCAAACTGGGCATAAATGTCCGAAAAATTCCACCAGTATTTGACCCATCGTCACCACACCCCCAATATGAGGTAGCAGCAAGAATACAACAGTTGGTATATTGTTTTGTAGTTGCAACGGCCTGTGACCACGAATGCCCGCCTGCAGTACATTTTTCAATTTGATATTTATCAGTACCAACAAAAAGATCGGTATAAACTCCCATACAGAGAGGGTTTCCTGCTCCATATCCAGCCAAATCGAAAAATACGGCCCATGTACCAGAGTTTCCCGTTCCATCAGTTGAATAAATGATTTTTCCATTTTTCAGACCAATGAGTGGTTTACTTTCAAATGTGGTAGCACAAATTCCGTCGCATCCAGACGATCCCCACGTTGTAAGAGTATAAACCATTGCAACAGTACTGGAAGTATTAATACGACCAATACGACCACTTTCTCCAAAAACATAAAGATAAGAACCAAATGCATACATAAATCTTGGAGAAGTATTGAATGCAATTCCGAGGTAAAGTTCTGTAAAATTAGCACCATTATCACTTGAATGATAGGCACTGTTTCCTCTCGACGTTACAATCCATATTTTACTGTTAAAATAAGCAATATGGTAAATATCACCGTTATAAATATTCGCTGGAGTAATATCTGTCCATGTCGAACTTCCTTCAACCGCTCTCCACAATTTTTTACCTACGACGGCAATAACGTAATTTGATCCGCCGTAAGAATATCCAAGAAGATGATTTACTTTTGAACCACCTGAAAGTGAACCAATTTGCGAATATGATGTTCCTGTTGTTGAATAAAGAATCTTTGCGGTATCTCTACAACCAATATAAAGTGCAGCACCAGAATATGAAATGATCATGCATTGAGGAACTTCACGGAGACCTTCACCATCGTAAGCAACATCCCAATATTGCTCATCTTTGAATCGCATGATCTGGCCCGCTACACCAGAACCACCAGAACCCATTGCAACGTAAAGGTCTCCATTGAATTCACACATATTATATGCCTGATACATTGATGTACCGCAGGCTGAAAAAAGACCATAAGTATCTTCGATATCACCTGAAGGTACGATAGTCGCAGTTTTCAAAAAAGCGGGTTTTTCAAGGTCATATTTTAAATTAAAATCAGTAATAAAATATTCTGTTCCAAAAGAGTCCTTCATCATTGTCATTTAAGTCGCCTCGTTTGCACGGTAATCTGCTCCAAGTTTGTCTCTTACAACCTGTGCAATTTCCTCACCACAGGCCGCTACCCCTTCTTTGGTCATAATTTCCTTCGGATTGACTGCCACATGAATGTTATAATTATACTGATTCTGAATTGTAGTCGCTGCGAGTGCAGGTGCTGATGCCGTTGCATCACCGACAACATTTGAAGGAGTTGCAGGAAGAACACTACCAACCGTCTCTTCTTTAATGGCTGACGGGGTAATGCCAATGGGTGTCATTCCCTTCATTAACTCGGAGAGACTTGGATATTCTCCATCGTAACTCTTGGCCCCTGCTGCTGCAGTGTTGACCTGATCGAGACCATACCAGTAATCTCCAATCTGCGTCCTGCTTTCTCCAATAGCACCCTTTCCTGTCATCGGAGGGAGAGCGGAAAGTGCAGGAACATCGATTGGAACACTACCACTTAAAGCATTGGCAATTTGTTGCTGGAAATCGGGATCATTAAGTTTTTCAAGATAAGAGAGTGCAGTTTCATCTCCAAGAATATCTCCAATATCCATTCCCAGTGTTTCTGCATTATCAAGCATTACTGCTGCTGTTTCATCGTTAATAATACCTTTTTCTTTTAATTTATTAATAGCATCTTCATATCCTTCTATTTGTGCTGTCCCAGCAGCAGTTCCTTTTTCTTTATTTTCTTTGGAAGTTCCCAATGGTGTTTTATCTTTTGGAATGTTAATTATTTTCCATTGCAATGAATCAATACCATCATTAATATCACCATATCCTATTGCTGTTTGTTTTACATCATCTTTAATTTCTCCAATTTTATCGCCAGTTTGCCAAAGAACTTTATAATAACCTTCTTGAAGATTTTCTATTCCTTCTTTGTATTTTCTTTCTTTTATTAATTCATTATTATATGCAATTTGTTGATCATATCTCCTTTCCATTCCTTCATCAGTAACTTCAATATTTTTATTTTTATTATATGTAAGGTCTCCCCGAGACCATCCTTCAAGCCACCCAGCAGTAAATCGATTACCCATTTTATCAAATTCCATATATTGATTCATGGTATCGGTAAATGCTTTCTTTGCATCACCACCCGTCAAACCTGCCCATATTGCACCTGTTATTGCATCACCAATACCATAAAAAATCTCATATGCGTCGAAAAAGGCTCGTCCAAGTGCACCAATAAGTTTTCCAACACCATAAGTAATTTCAAATTCATCAGCATCAAAAATACCTGATAAAAGAGATTGTGATCCCTGACCTATCTGACCAATATCTCTCTTTAAATGGTCAATGGCAGGTCGTATTACATTATTTATATCATCATTAATTGATGTTGCCGCTTCGCTTACATTATCTTGCATATTATACCAATCATGTTTCCATGCCCAATAAAGCAAATAAGCAGCAACCCCAACCAGAGCAAGATAAGGAGCAATAGTAAGAAGAGTTGCACCAAAGGTAGCAACAATACCTGTTGCAGCTCCAGCTTCTGTTCCAACTATTCCAAATGCACTTCCAGTAGCCACAATTGATGGATTAACAACAATCGATTCAGCAGCAAGCGCTTCATACATTGCTGTAGTTCCAAAAATACTTGTTGTATAAAGATTCTGTGCTGCAATAGCACTACTAATTATTTTTAAAAAATTACCAATTAATACAGCTGTACCCCATGCTCCTTCTCCAAGTTTTATAAGAGATGCCGTAGCCCACGCGAGAGAACCACCATAAAGCAGAACTGGCCCGAGAGCCGCCATAAAGGTAATCCCACCAGCAATAATACCAAAGAGCATTTTTCTGGTTCCCTTATCCATATTGTCAAAGAAACCGAGAAGTCCTTCAATAATGGATATTCCTCTCTGAAAAGCTGGAACAAAACCTTCAATAAACTCCGATACCAATAATTTTATTGTATCAATATTATCTTGGAAAAATTTATTTAGAGTAGCAATTACAGGAGCCAGAGCTTCATATCCAGCCTGTTTCACCTGACGAAGTGCTTCCTGCAGTTGTTTAATCTGGAACGCTGTAGATTGAGTTTGAATTTGAGCCTGCTTGGTGGCTTCCGTCGAATCACGAATTGCTGCCGATTGTTCCTCGAAAATATTCGGGTTGCTCCGATAGGCATCCACCAGCATGAGGATGGAATCAGCTGACTGTTTACCGAATACTTTCGCAATTTCTCCAGCGGTCATCTCTGAATCAGCAATCTGTTTAATAATATCGGTGAATTTTACCATTCCCTCAATAGAAGTCTCATCATAAACACCCTGCAGTTCGGTCATTTCAGCCCGCTGCTTGGCGATAGCACTGGCATCGGCCTTTCTTCCGAGACCCATCCACTGGTATGCATCGGTAAGATCATTTACGGCCCGAGTAAGATATGCAACATCCTGTGCGTTTCCTGCTCTCTTTGCCTGTTCGAGACGTTCTTTATAGGTTAAAATGGCAGCGTTTACTGAAATAAGTTCATCATTGCTTGAACGGTAGCCCTGCTCCATTGCCTCCAATTTGGTCTTTGCTGCCTGATACGCATGAGCAGCACCGTTTATCTGTTCCTGATTAGTGTAAAGTTCGAGATTGTGTTTCGCCAGAATTTCGGTATTCTGCTTCGTCGGAGCGATAATATCAGCAATTGAGTCACGAATGACACGCCCCGCCTGCATACCTGTCTTTCCTCTGTCGGTAAGCAGACCAAAGAGCATCAGCATTTCAGAGAAATCCTGATTGAGCGTCTTGGAAAGGCCCATAATGTATTTGAGACCTTTTCCATAATCTTCCATCGTCAGGTTATACATCGTCGCTGCGCCAGCGAGTTGATTAACCACTTTCTCTGTATCAGCCGCTTCGAACTGATATGATTTCATCGCAGCGTTCACAATATTGAACGTTTGTTCAAGATCGTACTGCTGTGCCGTAGCAAGCTCGAGAATCGATGGAAGCATCTTATAAATATCCGCAAGTCCATACCCAGCCTGACCCATACGATACATCGACTGAAGAACCTCTGTCGATGAATATTGGGTAGTTATGGCAAGAGCTTGAGCGAACTGTTGAAGTTCACCCCGCAACTCTTGAATTGGTTTTTTTCCGTCGTCGAAAATAGAAAGAACACGGTATAATTCGGTTTCAAACTCTTGTCCTTCAGCGACAAGACTTCTCATCCCAAGAATAAGAGGTAGGGTAAAAGTACCCATAGCAGCACCGCCAGCCCCGACGAGGGTATTACCGAGTCTGCGGAAACCTTCTTCGACGTTCTTTACCATGTTTCCTACAGATCCAAATTTTGATGTTACATCGGATTGAACCTGTCCTGCAGCCCGAGCTATATCAGAACGGACAGCCGTAAGGCCAGCGGCAGTGGCATTCTCCACCGTGACCACAAATACAACATCACCCTCGCCTGCTACCATGTTATTTACCTCCTACCAAATTTCTGATCTTTTCTGGCCTGTTCAGCGTCTTTGCGACGTTTGTTAGTTTCTTTAGCTTGAAGAGATATTATCCGACTAATGGACAAAAAAATTCTCTCGGGGGTGGATTCAAGTTGTTGCCATGACCACCCCATTTCTTTCATGACGAGATAATCAATGACCACCTCATCGGCATACTCCCCACGAAGAGCACGTTTCCACTTTTCGATTTTACGAAGAGCAGAATTGTCTATGTACTCTCTGACGAGTTCTCTTCGTGGTTCTCGTTCATCGTCGCTTTCGGTTGGGATGCCTCGTTTACGACGCTTTGGGGGGATGAACTCGGCGTCGAGACTCCGAAAAAATCGGTCGCACTTCCTTTTATGTGATTTTGACAAGTCCCGAGAATCACTTTAAATTCCTTCTCGGAAATATCATAGAAATCGCTTTCTTTCCATTTTGCATTTGTAGCAAGCGAAATAGAAGCAACTTCGAGAAATTCCTCCATCTGATTTTGGTATTCCAACATCTGATGTGGATACTTGTCTCCAAGATAAGTCATCGCTTCATCGACGGACTTATTCTTGATGTTCTCCATCTCATCCTTAAAAGTGAGAAGGAAGCCGACCGAAATCGACTTCTGTGTATTTCTCACACTTCGTACGATGCCGTGTGACGGTTCATCGACGAGTTCATATTCCTTACCTTTTATCGTAACGGAAGGCATACAAATTCAACCTTATCCTTATGCGAGCGATGCGATACCCGAAATAGCGGGCAGAGATGACGATCCTTCGAGCGGCAGCGAGGTAATCTTGTCGCCGCAGAGATCCTCGAGGGAGTATTCGAACGGGATTTCAGGGAACCGAGCACCTACGAGCCGCAGGTAATAATCGGTAGTTCCATTTTCGATCTTACAGGCAATGTCATACGACGTAAATGCCTGCAGGTCATCGAGACTGAAACGCCTGTGATTGGCTTCAACAAGGGCCAGATCGAGCCACGCAACGTCCAGCGAGACGGTAATCTCTCTCGACGTCAGAACAGCCGCAGCAACCTTGGAAGATGCTGTAGAGTTCAGGTCTTTGGCGAGATTGATCTTGTTGGAAATCTTGACTTCAAGGCCATTGACGTAATCGGCAATCGACCCAAAAGATCCACCAGTAGCCCGCATCTGCACGTCGCTGACGTGACTTGCACCGAGACCTGCAGCAGAATCTTCAGATGCGTGGGAACCAGCACCAATGAAGTCCGTTGTGGTCGGGGTAAGCGCATTGCCGAGACAAGTTGCCCTGCAGCGCATTGCCGTCCCTACCTCTACCGAAAGGGTCATATCCTGAACGAGACATCCCGTATAGACGTTGAACTCCTTTCCTGTATCGGTGTTCTTATCGATAGCAACCACCGAAAACGACGGCAGAGTATCTGTCGGTGTATAGTCAGGGGTTGTATCGGTTGTGAATGCACCCGTGAACAGCGTCGGATTCGCGGTTGCTCCTGCCTGCCAGAATCGCCCAACCTGCGGGATATACTCGATTTCAAAGCTGACATCTTCTCCTGTCTGTACGTTTTTATGCGAGTCGGGCCGACCAGTGGTGTAGGAATTATCCTTCAGATACTTAATATCCTCGGAGAGCACCTTACCAGTGTTCCTGAACGACTGCACATATCCGACCCATTGCATAGCAGGGCCAGTCGGGGTAGTCCCATAAGTGGTTTCCGTGATATATTCCACGGCCCCGAGATATCGTCCATGTGCTACAACTGCCATTTCTCACCTCTTAATGATCCAAGCAATTTCAATGTCCATTTCTCTCTTCAAAGCTTCGTCCTTTTCAAGAAACGCCTTCATCATTGGCGATACTGCAAATACACCACGATATTCAAAATCGGTTATTGTGTAACCACTTTTGACGAACGCGATGTAAATGTCATCAAACAACTGATCAAGGGTTCTTGTTTTTGAATCGACGATGGTTATGCGGGCAAGACCTGTCTGCAAACCTCCTTCACCGAGCGGTTTTGATCGAGAACTAACTACGTCGATTACTACACACGGCACTTCTCTGAAATCTTCAGGGAACGTGGCGGATACTTTCCCTGATGTAGAAGTTACCTGTGCTTCGATAAACGCACCAATGGCACGTTTAATATCTTCGTAACCTTCCTTCATTTCAACCCCGCACTATACCTGTCAACTGTCGGTTGCCTGTTTCCATCAACAAAGATGGATGACGTCGCAATCGTTTTCACATTCTTCACTTTAACTGTACGTCCATTAGCGCGATACATAAGCCGAACTTTCTGGAATTCCTCGAGAAAATCCTGCTTTTTGTACCAGAGCAGACGTCGTACATCGTGGATAATACCACGCATCGGATCAGGAATTACATACGAGCGGCCTGTCCTTCCCATCGCAGTTGGAATGAACCGACTGAAACCAATATCTGTTCCATAAACAAGGAATTTTGCGTATTTCGTATCATTCCACATTTTCATAATCAGGCGTTTTCCATCTGAATACGATTTGGTCTGCCACGAACGACGGTATTTTCCTTTATCATATGGTGAACTGTTAACCGTTTCTTTGTGAAATTGTTCAAACATTTCCATAGCAGCATTAGCAAGCCCTGTCTGCTCCAAGAAATTTTCAGGGTTAAGTATAACTCGGAGTCTTTCCGACGTCTTTACCCTGACCCTAACTCGTGCAGCCATGATTACTCCAAATGCGCTTCGAAAATGTAATATGCATCCCCAAAGATTTCCTTGGACTTGATTTTATACTCTTTTGATTCAATGACAATGAAATCATCAACATCAATGAGACAATCAGTCTGGTTAACAAACACATCAATGATACCAACAGATTCGATTCCTGTCAGTCTTTCGAGGTGAAGGTTATGCGAATGAACATCGTAGGCCCGAGCAGGAAAAACTACAGCCTTAACGGTGATAGTAGTGAATGTAGGTGTTTCATCTTTGTAAAAAGCATCTTCAACGGTTGGCGTACCACGTATATAAAACGTGTAATTTTTACCAAGCTTGTTTAGCATCATTGCGATCTTTTTATCAAGATTCATTGGAAAACACCTGCAATAACGATTGAAGCAAAACCGATAGCGAGTGTTACAATCACACCGACGAGAGTAAGGATAACATCCCGATAGAATTTTTGATTTGCATCTATAATCGAAGCAAACTTCACATCGGTTTTTGCAGCAAGACTGTCGATTTTCTTATCGATTTTTTCTGCAAATGTTTCCTGTTCATCGTCGCAATCATGTTGAAGACGTTGACAAGAACGCTCAATAAGCATTACAGCATCTTTTCGATGCAGAGCACATTCGGCCTTGCACCTTTCAATAGCAACGTCTAATTCGGTGTGGGTGACAAAACAAGCATCATTTTGCATGGGGTTACGGAGAGGAGTGTCACTCATCATCACTCCTCCGCACTGTAGAAATCACAAGGAGCAATAATATACGACACCTGCGGAGTCGCTGCTATTGTTGCTAACTTGTATTTGGCGACATATGCTGCAGCCTGCTCGTCGTAGTGCTTAATCATGTCGTCAACTTCGTTGATTTGATGCGTAACCCCGAGCTTGTTAGTATATGCCAACTCTCCGCTTGTTTTCATCTGACGAATCATGTTGGCACACGCTTTGTTGAGAACTGCCATTTTGAGGGTGGCAGAATACGTCGAAGTACCTGCCATCTCCTCAATCTCTTCTTGGGCGAGGTCGAGGATAATCTGCACTGTCGAATTACTCATCGACGTGCTGACAAGCCCCTTTACCTCCTTACTTGTTACCCAAGCCATGAGCAGCCCTCCTTAAATGTTAGTAAGCGCGCAAATTGCGTCAGAATTATAGATTACGGGCACAAGGCACTCGTAAACCTGACCCCACTCATCGCGGGTCTTCTCGAGGGTGACAGTCCTGACAGTCATATCGACGGGCATGACAGCCTCGAAGAATCCCTGATACGGCTGCGCGAGCAGCATACCAGTACCTGCAGCTTGGAACGGGGTAGAGTAAATCTTCCCACCGATGAGCTTTTCAACCATCGGCATCTCGGCCTCACCAGCACCAGACCCGAGAATAGAGACAGCAAGCTCCATATACTGGGTCGGGTTCAGGACGAGGTTATACGGCCCGTAGATATTGTCGTCGAGCATCGCAGTGATAGCGAGCTGCATCTTCGCCAGAGCATATCCAGCAGTGCCGAAATCCTTCGAGGTGGTCTCGGAGTTTCCTGCACCCTGATACAGACCGTTGATATCGTAGTTCGATCCGTCACGGGAATACCCGTTGAGAAGCATGTTGTTCTCGGCGAGCATACACTTATATGCGGAAGACTCTGCGGTAGAGGTAGAGAGTGGATAGCCACCCTTCTGTGCCGTGACAATATCACGGTAGGTAATACGGAACTCCTTGTGGATGACAGGGATCGGAACGTGGGTACGGGCCAGATCAATAACATCCTCACCAGTGTCGGTGAAGGCGTAGGTGATCTGTGCATCACTCACTTCTGCCATCGTGTCATAGGCCCACTGTTGGAGTCCAATTCCAGCGTTCAGAGGACGGACGCCAATGATCTCACGGGCAATAGTCTGCTTCCGTGCGGCTTTGACGATTCCTTCCTTGATTCTCATGTAGGTTTCAGGCGGTAGTACCATGTTTTATACCTCCTTAAATCAGACTCCTGACCATGCAATCGGTGACTGCACTGGTAGCGGTCGTGATATCTTCCTCGGCGATTGCCACGGGGTAGAACCCAAGACCATTACAGATGACATACATATCACCAGCAACGGTGTGATCGGACGTGGTGTAACTGATCGATACACAAGTTCCGTCGCAAACGTGGAGCTTCTTCAGATCGAAATACTTCGCCGAAGTGTCAGCAGACTTGACGGACGCCTTGACGAGCAGTGCTCCGAGCGTGTTGTTGGCCTCGGTGGTGTCACCATCGATGTGCTGAACCCAGCCAGCGGTTGCGAGAGAAGCACCATCAACAAAACCATCAGCATCGAAACCAGACTCCGTTCCATCACCAAGTCCAATGTCAATGGTGGCTGAACCAGCGTTGGTAGTACACTTGACCATCACATCACTGACAATCATGCCAGAGGGAAGGTCAATACCCGTGTCGGCCTCGGTAGCCTGCTTGGTGAACGGAATCCTTACACCGTAGCCACCCATCAGCGGCACGACGGGAACCAGCGTTCCACCGCCCCACGGAGCAAGCAGGTCACCCTTGGCAACCTTCACGCCGATAGCGATAGCGCCGACAATCCAGAATCCACCACCCATGATGACGGGAACCTTGGCTCCTGACGTCCAAATGGTATCAACAGTCGCGGGCCTGTTTGCGGTGTACGAGGTGCTTCCGAGGAAGGACTGCTCGAAACCGATAAACCCGAGGGGCATTGCGGTAGCGCCGTCAGCAACAACAAGGTCGTCGGCATTAGTGCCCGACATTGCGACACGTCCAGCGTAGGCATTGGTCGCGCTCTCAAGGTAATATTCGGTATAGAATATATTACCGATAGCGGCGACAATGATCTTGTTCGAGGGTTTCTTGAACCCGAAATAGTCCTGTGCCATTTTACTTCATCTCCGTGATGTGTCCACCCTTTCCGTCGGGAATACCAACAGAAAGTCCACCCTGTTCCTCGGCGGTCTGTGCTCGCTTGGCGGGATACTTTATTCCACCAGCAACCTCATCCTTCGCGGGAGTCGGAATGGCGTTCAGAGAAGCGGTCAGAGCAGCAATCTGCTCGGATTTCAGCCCATCGAACATCTTGGTATCAACAGTCTCGACACCGCGCTCGGTAGCGGCGGCAACGTAGGCGTTAATAGCGGTATCGCGGGCGAGCGATTCCTTATAAGCCGTAACTTCGGCAGCTGCAAGTTCCTTCGCCTTCTGGACAATATCATCGCCCATCTGGGTCTGGGAAGCCTTCAGATTGATAATCTCTTGCTTCAGTGCGTCGATCTCGACGTCCTTTGCAGCAAGCAGCTCTTTGATATCAGGGGTATCAGTCATGTGTTGACCTCCTGTGAGATTTTTGTCTCCATCCCCACCTTCGTCAGCGGGAGGGTTGTCTGACGACTGTGAGGCTATCTGTTCATTTTCGGATGGGGTAGCAGACACGTCGGGTACATCTGATTCGAAACTTGCAAGCAGCACGGCTTCGAAACCATCACCCTTTGAAGCAAGGACGTCAAAATTGGCTTCAGACCAAGCACCCATAGGAACGAGTGTAACATTTTTGGCCTCCGTCCCGTGCGCCCAGCCATCCTTATTCTCGGCGGCTGTGATACGCACACTCCAATTCTTCTGCCAAGTGCCTTCTCCAATCTTGGTCTTTGCAACGGAATCCGTCACTTCTGCCATCGTCCGAATCTGATTCTTAAAAGGATCAAGCCAGACGTCGGTAATTCGACCAATCTCGGCTTTCGGATCATAATCGCAGGCGTGAGCGTCACCGCTACGAGGACAAATAGTGAGAGGCTTGTCCTTCAACGTGTTAATCACGTTTTGAACTTCACTGTCGAGGATGCCCCATCCGTTTTTGTTCTTAACCCCAACGGGGATGATGGCTCCAGAAATAATCATCTGCACCCTCTCCACTATTTTATCGTAACTGAAATATATATAAAGACTTATATTAATCCAAAATAACGCCGATTTCGGCGCCAATTAACCAAAATCTTTAAGTGATAATACAACGACATTTATTGCAGTGAAGTATTTTGACTATCTGGCACGAAGTATGGTGCGGCATGTATAAAAATTCTCATGACAAATCTGGTAAATCGGCCTCCAAAGGAGCCGCTGCTGAACAGAGATTTGAAAAACTTCTTGAAGCGAATAACATACCTTTCGAAAAATCCGATAAAAAGACCGATATGCTGAAACACGTTGATTATTTCTTCCTTCTCGATGGTTATTCTTTCTCTGTTGACGTCAAGGCCCGTAAAAAAGTCTATCCAAAAGATACTGAACCTAACGACGACCTCATCTGGATCGAACTTCACGGCGTAAACGAAGGAAATAACGGCTGGCTTTATGGTGGAGATGCTAATTTGATAGCCTTCGAGACCGCAAAAGGCTTCGTCTTCATCGACAGACCAACTCTCATTAAACTCGTCGATAATCTTGTTGACAAAACTACCCGTGTTAGAGAACCAGAACAGGCTCTTTACCGAATTTACCAACGTGCAGGCCGTCTTGATGAACTTTCCCTAATTGAAATGAAGAAAATCCGCGAATATATATGCATGGAGTTGATTGAATGAGTGAAAGCAACGAAAATGAACACAGAGATACTTATTCCTGTGACCAATGCGGGCACACAGTATTTAGAATCGACCGTATAAACATGCCCTATTGTTATTACGACTACATTATAATCTGTACAGAATGTGGATTTGAAGAAAGGATTCAAGAAGGCGGATATAGAGGCATCTGAATGAATATTTCAAGCGATGAAGTCAAAGAAATCATCAAAAATGCCATGAGAAAGCAAGGATATCTCGGCGAAGATGAATTTATCGATGGTCTTGTTATCAATCCTCTCGTCAGAGATGGACGCCAACTCGGTATCACCATGACCTATACTGCAGGCATCAGCGGTTCGCTACCTCTTGAACTCGGAATGGATGCCAATACATCCATCGAACTTTCACTCCTTGCAAAATATATAAAATTGCGAGACCATTTCTCCAAACTCGTAAGATCGTTCATGAACTCGAAACCTGAACACGGGGTAAGAGCAATCATGACCTTCGTGCCATACATCGGAGGAGAGACGAAAAACGCAGAATTTAAGGTGCACATAGATGCATCGGTTCCAGAGGGAAATGTTCTTATACATCCAAGTGATTATTTCAAGGTGATGCGTGGTGAACCTGTCAATGTCGGATAAAATTACACTTTATATTAGCTACGGTCTCGCAATTCTGATCTGTTTACTGATTATCTATGGGTCAATTCTTGCAGTCTTACTTCTACTGCTTCTGTTGGTGATTCTCCTATGATCTGGCAAGACGTCGCCCTTTCAATCATCCCTATTTTCTTCTGTCTCGGTCTGCTTGCTGCAATCCATGAAGGAAGGCACATGAACTCATGGATGTCAGGAACCTATGGCTGCTGCCTGTTATTTCAGGGATATGTGTTTTATACCCTCGATCTGTATGTCAGCATCAGCATGACTGTATTCAATGGCCTGATGTGGATTTATGCATGGGTGAAATTATGATAAAAACCACTTATCAATGTCATGAATGCAGTTCAATTCCTTGCGAACTGATTATTTACAACGGGGTTCCACAGATCGATCTCACCATTGAACACATGGCCTGCCCAAGAGACAAAGAGCGAAATGCAGTCTTTATCAGGCAAAAAGTCGAATAATACCTCTTTTTTCGTTTTTACCGATCGCTTAAAAAATATAAGGTCGAAATTATATTATGCAAACTGTGAATATCCAGCTGTCTAACGGACAGCAGAAAGCACTGGCAAAGGCATTGAAGGCCAAAGGATATAACGATATGTCAGTGAATAAGCAACTTCAGGCATTTATCGAGGATTTGATTGATGCAAATGACCCTACTGGTGGGGCTACAAAAGCGACGAACGCTACCGTGTGCCCCATTGAAGGATGTGGTGACAACGAGACCACGGATGAAAATAGATTTGTCGATTAAGGGGAAGCCGATAAGTAAACATCGACTGACTTCTTCCGATTTGCTTACCTATACCGCTCTTGGTATGATCGCCGCTCTCTTGGTTTGGGTATTCTTATGTGTGGCATATCTCCGATGGATATAATACCCCAACGTGGCCTCATCGCATTCGTCGTTATGGCCTTATTTGGATTTTCTATACTCGTTTGGATGGTGGTTAAATCCTGACAAAAAGTATTATTATCTTGAAAAACAGATAGAAATGTAGAGAGGAAATTGAGAAGATTCGCGGGCGATTTGCCCCGCATGTTACCCTCTCGATATATACCCGCTTGCGATGGATTTCCCTTGGGGAGATTCACACGTCGCAAGTTTTTAGATTGTTTTCGTGCGAATGTTTTTCGCGCTCAAAAAGAGGTAGGTCAAGACCCCCAAGCGGGGGTGATACCCTCTACTAATTTTCGAAAACTTCTTTCTTCGATCCAGAAATGCTTTCTGTGCCTGTTTTTTCCACGACAACCTCCATATTGGTATCGTAGATTTGTTATCGGGTTAAATTCTCGATACATCGGAACCCGTTGGTTGTGTGCCATTTTTCACCTACAAATCTATTTGTGTACCAAAAACGTAAACAAATGGTTCACAAATTATGAATCTTCGTGGAGTACTTTTCCGTAAGCATCGGTAACTTTGAGGTTTTTATCGATGCAGATCATTTTAAGATTTGGCAGAATGATGTTAATTCCTGTCGAATTGTCGAAAATTGCTAATTTAACAGGCGTTCTCTTACATAGAACCTGCAAATAATAAGGACACTTTAGATAAGCAAAAATTGGTTCGAGGTTCATTTTATTCTCCTACCAAATCGACCATTGGTTCTCCGTTAATGTATTGAATGTAGTGGAATCTGCAGAGAAAATACATACGAATGCTTCCATGAGGCTTTACTGCTTTTTCTGCTTCCTTGTCGCAGCCACTGGCATCACATTTATGCGAGGTCATCGGAAAGCACCAACCCGAATGCTATAGCAAATAATCCTCCTATGATACCAAAAGGTGTACAGAACCAGTGAAAAGGCAGAGAAAGCGTTAGCAACAGGCAATATACCCCTACTATTCCCCAAAACCATGTGAAAACATAACATTCGTTCATAGAAACTCCTGATAGCCGCAACCAGAGGATGTGAAACGTCGTTGACAGACATTCATTTTCCCATTGCTGTAAAGGGTGCTACCACACCACGGATATTTTCGGGTTTTTAATTTAAAAAGGTATGGTTTTCTCATTCTCGAGCACCTCGATTTCGTGATTAATCACATAAATTTGGTCTTCAATTTGTTTGATGACCTGTTTCAAGTGAGTCCTGCGTTCTTTTAAACAAATAAGCTTGCTTTCAGGGTCTTTTTGAGCACAGACGGGGAAGGCTACAGGCCGCAATTTATTAATGCGGGTGTCGTATTCACCTACGATGTTTTCCTCGTCCTTCATAGGTGCACTCCACTACGTCATCTACACATCTTACATCGGTAATATAACCGAGAGCATACGCGAGGCCCGCATAGACACCCTTGATGGCAACCTGATCTTCTCGAGGAAGCATGGCAAACTTCGGGCTGGTGATCAGGTCATAGAACTGGTCATGCTTTTGGGTAATCTCGAGAGTCGATCTCATATCTTGTCATCCTCGGAAGGCGGTTCGGGATCGGAGTTCATCTTGATGGTTTTCTCGGTTTTCTCTTTCTCTTTCTCTTT
>CALMNM010000135.1 GCA_937868795.1 uncultured Acholeplasma sp. | reverse complement strand
ACAAAACATTCCCTTACTCGGTGTGGACTATGAATCGATCAATCCATCTGCGAACATCTTTTGGAATAAATACTTTACCCCCTATACTTATTCACTTACACGCCGTATTGATGAACGTATCATAAGATATATTAAGGAGACCACATGAACAAACCTAAACCCATCAGTATAGAAAATCGTTGGGATATACTTTATGCTGAATACCCTGAAGTTTATGATGCTTTCGCATCTGTTCCAAAGACACCTACAATGATTGAAACACTTAAAAAGCATTTTGATCTTAAAGATAAGAAAGTTTTAGATATAGGATCTGGTGCTGGTGATTCTACTTTCCAACTAGCATCCATCTCGAAAGAAGTCATTGGACTTGAAATTGAAGATGCCATGCGAGAGATCGCTGAGGATAAAGCGAAAGTCCTAGGTATCTCCAATGTGTCCTTTATGAAAGGGGATGCGATGAAGATCACATTACCCAATCAAAGCGTAGATGCTTCGATTGCGATCACACTCCCTCTTTTTATTGAAGATGACATTAGAAAATATATTCGTGAAGCGATACGTGTCACCAAGAAAGAGGGTTATGTGATCAATCTAGGGATTGCTCCATTTTGCTATGGAGGAAATCTCGCCCCAATTATCTTAGGTGAATCAAGAATCACAGAAGAAGATACTGAAGGTGTTGTGGATCGAATTTTAAGAGATGAATTTGGATTCTCATTCTTTGATTATGATGTTCTTCAAATCTATGACTCTCCCGAACATATGATATCGACTTATGGCTTCATCTTTGGATCTGATGTCATTCATCATATACGAGAAAACAAGATATCCCAAGTGACATGGACATATCGTGTTCACTATCTAAAGATTAATTAAAGAAAGAGCTCATCTGCTGATGAGCTCTATATTTTATTTGGTTGCAACAATCCCCATGGTTTTGCTATCGTTACTGAAGGGTGAACCCTTCACATCACTATAGAATTGAACCTTTGAGAAACCAGCATCGATTAGTTCTTTTTCGATCATGGCTTGATCAAAACTTTGATCCCAGATACGGTAACACTCGATGTTATCATGATCATCAATCACGATGTGTTCATCACAACGTATATGATCATCATACATATGATGTCTCTCTAAGACAAGATGTGAAGATTCTCTCCAAAAGCCTTCCCCCTCTTGGAAGTACCAGGAACTGGATTCTTTTTCATCAGGGTATTGATGATGTGTAAAGACATCAAAGATAAAGATCCCCTGAGGCAAAAGACTATCATGAATATTATTTAGTAAAATCTTTCGATCACTCGGGCTTAAGACCGCATAATCACAGTAGATAAGTGTAACGACGTCAAATTGAAGTTTATAATCGATGGTTAAGTAATTTTGATAACGATATGTGATATTGGATTGATTTTTTTTAGTTTGTTCCATCGCATATGCAATCGAACGTTTTGAAAAATCAACACCCTCAACCGAAAATCCTTGTTTGACAAAAGCTTCTGC
>CALMNM010000134.1 GCA_937868795.1 uncultured Acholeplasma sp. | reverse complement strand
TGGATAAATCTTTCCTCTTTTCGATGAATGGTCCAGACGTATTCGATGGGTTCATCTCCTATTTCTTCGTAACCATCATACGTTTCAAGCACTTCTTCTTTATAAAGGTCAAAGATCAATCTTCCCTGAGGTAATAAGGCATCTTTTATATTTCTTAAAACACCTTTAACCCCTTTAAAGTAATTCATGACATCAAACATCGCACAAATGACATCAACCTTCATGGGGAAAGGTTGTCTCAAATCGTGCTCATACAACGTCGTATAAAGACCATGTTCCTTTAAATGATCTTGAGCGAGTGATAGCATGGTGGAAGATAAATCGATACCAATGGCATCATAGCCACGCTTGATGAGTTCAATTAAGAAATAACCTGAACCACACCCAGCATCGATGATCAGGTCTTCTTTTCTCAAATAAGGTTCCACCTGTTGAAATACTTGTTCATAGTCGACATCACTCATCAATACATCATAAAGACGCTCAAACATGTTATTTAATTCTCTTGATGCCTAATAACCGTTGATCAAAACCGTAATACTTGCGGTCTTCTTCTCTAAAGAGATGCACGATGACATCATGACAATCGATTAATGTCCAACTGCCGCCTTTACCTTCAACATGCTTGATTTCATCGGCGAGCAGTGCTTTTTTTAAATAATTGATTGCAGCATTTCCCTGACGTTCATTGACTGTTGCAATAATAAAGTAGTCATAAAAGGGGGATGCTTTTTCAAAATCATAGACAGCTAAGTCCTTGACCTTGACATCTTCTAATGTATCGATAATTTTATGTAGTTTTTCCACGAATAACCTCCTGATAGTATTGGTAAGCGTCAAGCTGTTCTTGACTTGGGCTATGGCCCTTTTTTTCTAAGTAATCAATGGATGCCTTCATCGCAACTAGTGTTGCATGATCGAGATCCTTTTTTGCGAGTTCAAAGATCATGGGTGCATCATCAAATTGACGATTAGGTTCACATGAATCAGCGATGAAAATAATTTTTTCTAAGGATGACATATGTGGTGCTCCCCAGATGTGATGCTTGATGGCATTTAAGATATCTGCATCATGAATATCATACGTCATTTCTAACAATTTAGCGGCAGATAATGCATGATACATCACGGGATACGCTTGATACTTAAGAATCGTGTCTTGATCTAAAAGATCGGTTTGATCTTTGATGGAATCATATTTGGTGACGTCATGGTATAAAGCTGCTATTGCCGCATATTCTACATTGACACCATGAATTTCTGCTAAAGCGACTGCAGTCTCTTTGACACCTATCACATGGCGTAATCTTTTGGGATGTTCTTTAAGTTTAACTTGAACATCACACATGAGGGTCTCAATCATTGAAGAGTGCCTCCGAAAGTGTAACATGAAGTCCCTTGGGAACATAAAGTTTGACATTTCCAGGACCTCTCATATGGATAAACCCCATGTCTGCTATGGTGATTTGTTGAAGTCCATTTGGAATTTTGAAAGTCTTTATCTCAAAATTAAGCGTCACTTCATCCATTTTCTTTAACAGTTCCATAACCTTTTGATCCTGTGTACGATGAAGTTTGACTTCACGTCCAAGATAAAATATGGGTGTAATAGATTGACCATAAAAACTTAATCCTAAGAGTGATTCAATGATGATGGATTGCCCTTCGATGAGTTGATAAATACGCGGTGAAATCTCTTCATCAGGTAACCAACGTTTATAAGTATTATAGGGATAAAACTGATGCAGATATCCTTCTTGATAAAGCCCAGGTAAATCGTAGATCATCATTGATTGATAAGGCATTGATAAGACATCTTGGGTCAATCCAGCTTTCTTCATGGAAAGTGCGTGATTATCCCCAGTAATGGCTTTATAAAGCGTTGTTTTTCCACTATTTTGGACCCCAATAAAATAGACATTAGGTTCGTTTAATGAAGAAAGATACGCTTTCAAATGATCGATATCATAAGGATTTTTCGCTGACATCAAGATGATGTCTTCGTAGGGGATTCCCATGGATTTGGCTTTATTTGTCACATTCTTGAGTAAATGCTCCAAATTCGTTCCTTTAGGAAGTAAATCCACTTGGTTGATTAAATAAATATATTTAGCATCGGGTTGATAACGATAAACTGGATAACTAAAGAGTAAATCGAAATGAAGAACGGATGAAACCATGACAATAATGGAATCCTTAGGCAAAGATGGTAAATCTTCAGGATGAAAGTGGACCAAAGATTCCCCATAATGCATTAAGCGAAAACATGATTGACAATATTCATGATCCAAACTGATCACATAACCCACACGATCTTTATGCTCCGTTTGGAGTAATGCGCCACACCCTTTACATCTCATGGTCGTCGACATAGTCTTTTAGCCTTTCAAGATAGAGTGATGGATATTTCTTTTGTACTTTCTTTAAAACGAAACGTTCGAAGATCCGGTTAATCTTCGTCATCCAACGATCAGATTTTCGTTTGACAGATCTGATCAATATTGTCTTGATGCCCATTCGATTGGCTCCAAAGACATCAGTCATCAGTTGATCACCAATCATCACAGTGTCATTGACGGTTGTTTTCGATATCTTCAATGCCTTCTTAAAACCACGCTTTAAAGGTTTGGTGGCATGAAACAAAAATGGGACATCCAGGCCTTCGAGTGCTGTTGAAACCCGAGATAAATTCGTATTGGATAGTATCACCACGAAAAAGTCTTTTTGTAAGGAAGTAATCAATGTGCGATGTTTTTCGTCAAGTCGCACCTGATCATACCCGATGATAGTATTATCTAAGTCAAAAAACAAGGCATGGATTCCTTGTTTTTTTAAGGTTTCATAGTCGATGTCAAAAATGGACACATCATAATGATGTGGAATACATTTTTGATAGAACGTCATTATTTGATTTCCACAATTTCAAGCTGATAAAGACGTCCGGTTTCAGTTTTCACTTCAACAACATCGCCTTCTGCTTTGTTTAAAATGGATTTCCCAATGGGTGATTCAATCGAAATCTTTTTCGCTCTTGGATCTGCTTCAATGGATCCTACAAGTGTAAATTCCTTTTCTTCACCAGTTTGAACGAAACGAACGATGACACTCTTACCAATGTTGACGATATCTTCAGCAGTAGTTTTGATGATCTTAACATTCTTTAAGATGTTTTCGATTTCAGCAATTCTCGCTTCAATACGTGCTTGTTCATTTCTTGCTGCATCATAATCAGCATTTTCAGAAAGGTCACCTTGAGCACGTGCTTCTTTCAATGCTTCTTTGTTTTCTTCACGCTTGACATCTTTCAAATAATTAAGTTCTTGTTTTAAATTATCTACACCTTCTTGGGTGAGTTGAAATTGTTGTTTAATGGCCATCATGGTCCTCCTTAAATTTCTTTATCATTATACACCATTTATTCGGTAATTGTCCATTTTTTTAGGTCTTTTTGGTATTGCTTATGTCCTGGCATCCATTGATCGAGAACGTCATAAAATGCTTTGGAATGATTAAACACTTTAGCATGTGCGTATTCATGGAAAAGCACATACGTCAAATAGATCGGATCAAGCCTTGAAAGAAAACTATTAATCGTGATTTCATTATGTTTTCTATGATAACTTCCATACTTTGATTTTAGGTATTTTATCTTGATGGGAAGAGGAGATAATCCTTTGGATTTAATCACAGGAATCACCTGCTGATGGATATGATCTAGCTCCTTTTCCATCAAGGTATGATAAATTCTTTTCTTAACGATGGAGATATCATCATTTAACGATTTTACGTAGATTGTATCTTGTTCAATATGAAGTTGAAATCGTCCTTTTTCAAGTACTAAGTGATAGGTTTTTCCCCATAGCTGGATGACATCATCACGTTCTTTTGCTTGTGATTCAGTCAGTTTATCGTAGAAGATATCGAATTTTTGATCAATAAATCCTTCGATCAAACGCTGTGTCGATAAGGGATGCGTCGTGACGTGTAAAACGCCTTCTTTAATGCGAAAATAGGTGTGTTTATTAGGCTTTCGCGTGATTTGATAAGGGATAGACTTTCCATCTTTTATGTAGTATTTCATCGTTTTCTCAGCATGGCGTAAGGTTCCACAGGGAAAGGCATGGGGACCTTGATCAGTTGCTTGGGATGTCTTGCAACATCGAGGACTTGATCATCGATATCGGTCATCGATTCGATGACGAAGGGTTCCACGTTTCCGTTTGGATGAAAGATTTCTACCAACTCTCCAAGGATAAAATGATTTCTTTGTTCAATCACGGCGATTTTTGTTTGGGGATCATAACTTTGAACCAGTCCAATGAAAAGTTGTGTCGGTCGTTCGCTTCGCATGTTGTAAAGTTGCTGTTCAACGCCAGGCATTCCTTCGAGATAACCGTGCGATGCTAAACGATTTTCCGCTTTTTCTAGTTCATTGGCATAAGGTGTAAAATCCGTGATGATTCCAAGTCGATGATAATCATCCATAAGCTTTCGGTACGTAGAAACAACTGTGGCAATATAATGAAGGCTCTTCATCCGTCCTTCAATTTTAAGTGAGGCAACTCCACTGTCCATCAAGTAAGGAATTTGTTCTAATGCTTCTAAATCCTTGGAGGACATCGAAAATGCTTGATCTGATACCTTTTCTCCATCGCGAATGAGTTCATAATTCCAACGGCATGAATGAGCACACCCTCCTCGATTCGCGTCACGATCGGTCATGTTATTCGATAGACTACAACGACCCGAATAACTCATGCACATCCCACCATGGATAAACACTTCAATATCCGCTTTCGTTTTAGGAATGAGTGCGCGTATTTGTGATTTATCAAGTTCTCTTGCTAAAACCACGCGTTTAATCCCCTGTTCGTACCAAAAATTGACGACTTCACTATTCGTTGCACTCTGCTGTGTAGAAAGATGAACTTCAAGATTTGTTTCTTTTAGAGCGGTTTCGATGATATAAGGCGAAGCTGCGATAATGGCATCCACCTTCGCTTCTTCTAAAGCCTTAAGATAAGAAACCAGATCATGCATATCCTCGTGGTGAGGAATAATATTAGTTGTCACATAGACTTTTTTTTGTCGTTCATGGGCAAACTTAGTGGCTTCTTTAATATCATCAATGGTGAAGTTTGAAGCACGTGCACGCAGTGAAAAATCCTGTCCTCCAATAAAGACAGCATCTGCACCGTACATTAACGCAATCTTCAGTTTTTCTAAATCTCCCGCAGGAGCGAGTAATTCAGTCATCATTCACTGCTCTTTCCTTTGTAGATCGTTTTTTTGAAAAAGAATCCTTGATCCCATGTCTCGTGATAATCTTTTTCAAGGTGTGATTTTACATCTTTGTCTTTACTATGATAGGCTTTAGCAATCATTAAGCCATACATATCATCTTTAAATAACGTATCGATGACAAGATAGTCAACGATTGGGTTAAGTTCTTCGAGATGATCAAGCGTCGAAAACACATTAGCTCGAAAGACGTGTGTTCCTGCTTGATCTTCTAAAATGGGATATTCGATGCCTGTTCTTGTTTCTTCGATAATCCGTAAATCTTGTCGCTCATGAAATTCTTCGGGGATATCGATATAATCTGCATAATTTTTAATGAGTTGACGTTTTGAGTAAAACATATTTAAATGTCCATGCCCCACCATAAAAAGTTGCATATTTTTTTCTTGACCCATCTTTTTAATGTCTTCTAAGGTGATTTCTTTCGCGACATAAACACCTTTAATTTTCAAACGAGAAAAGAAATTGAAATCATAAAAATTGGTCATCAGTGTCTCAGGATTATAGATGACTTTATCGGCCCATCCTAAATCCGTTAGTTTTTTGACCACACCTAAATCAGCACATATAATCCCAGTGAAATCTCCCAAAGAAAACTCACTTAACCAAGAGATAAAATGCAAAAGATGATCATCGGTCATCATTTGATTAGCCATCAAAAAGAGTTCTTTTTGTAACTCTCGAGCTGTAAGAATCATTTCATGAATGTCATATGAAGAAAAATTATGGGTGAGTCTTGTCCCATATGTATGGTTACCAATGATGAATCCGTCCACGTATGGACTTATGGGTTCCATCGATTTTTGAGCATATAGTGTAATCAACGTCTTCATTACTTTATCCTAACCGACAGAGAAGTTCCATCACCAAGATCATAAAATTCGGTCTTAAAATGGGGATGGTCTGCCAAAAAGCGTTTAAATACATCCAATTTTCTGAGTAATCCCTGCGTATGACGATTCACTTTCGCTGGATCGAGATGATGGAAGTTAAGATTATCACAAATCACTAATCCACCTAACTTAAGGTATGGTGTGAACTTATTAAAAAATGTTTGATATTGTGATTTTGCTGCATCGATGAAGATGAGATCATAAGTTTTTTCTGGAAGATGATACGTCAGGGCATCAAAAGGATAGAGGGTAATTTGATGATCCTCATCATAGCGATCAAAATGACGCTTCGCTTCCTCAATCATAAACTCATCTCTTTCTATCGTATCCACATGACAACCAAAAGAGGCCATAGCAAGTGCGCTATAGCCAATTGCGGTACCAATTTCAAGAACGTCTTTCACATGATGTTTTTTTATCTCTGCTTCAATCAATGCCAATGCTTCATCGGTGATGATGGGAATCCGTTTCTCAAGGGCATACGCTTTGAGAAAACTTAAGTTCATGCGAGTTCGTCTTCCTCGTCGTCTTCTTCATCTTCATCGACTTCTTCATCGAGTTCTAAATCATCGAAGTATTCCTGTAAAATGCGGTCGAGCATATCCCATTCTGCATCGGTTTGAATGTCTTCAAACGTTCCTTCATCGGAATCTCCTTCAGGGACATACACTGCTGCACTTATTTCATGGGATTCACTGAATTCAAAGACAACATAGTTTTTTCCGTTGGCTTCGTGGGTAAAGAGAATATTGACGATTTCTTCGTCTCCATTGTCTTTGGTAATAATCATTTGATCTTCTTTAATCATGGTCGTGCTCCTTTATAATCGAGATAATTTTGTAAGATAACGACGGCTGCGAGCTCGTCTTTCTTTTGTTTTTGTGTTTGGCGTCGCTGTGATCCTTCAATCATGACTTTTCTCGCCGTGGCTGTGGAGAGACGTTCATCCCATAAAACCACCTGAACAGAACTCATCTTCTCCAAAAGGTCTTTGAATTTGACGCTGATTTCACCACGGATCCCAAGGTCATTATTCATGTGCTTGGGTAAGCCGAGAACCACGGTGTCAATCTTTAATGAAGAAATCAATGAATGCACTTGTTTGCTCGCATCATCATAATCATTCTCTTTAAAACGAATCGTGGTCAATGTGCTTGCGATGATACCTGATTCACTGATAGCAACACCAACGGTTTTACTTCCTAAATCTAAGCCTAAATAACGGTTCATAAGGATGCTTTGAGTTCTTCAATCAAGGATTGAATGGTGGATAAATCTTGTGTCCCACCTTGTGCGAACATACCTTTTCCGCCACCAGAACCATGAGTTATGTCAGCGGCTTTCTTAATCCAAAGATTAGCCTCATCTTGAGCACTCTTACACAAGAAGGATGCTTTGCCCTCAGAAATGTTGATTAAGAAGAGAAGGTCCGCTTTTATTTTATCATAAAGTGCATCAATCAGTTGCTTGAGTACCTTCACTTCGAGACCTTCGGTAATTATGACTTGGCGTTTCTTACTAGGATCCGTGATAAAGTCATCAAGACGCTTTAAAACATCCATTTCTTTTTGACGATTTAGTTCTTTTTCATACTGTTTCGCAAGTTCTTTAAGTTCCTCAATATAACGTCTGCGTTGGATGATATCTTGATATGAACCGGTTGTGATTGGCGCATTTGGAATAAGAAGTGTTTGAGATAAACGCATAATCTTTTCTTGGATTAATTGAATCTCTGCATCTAAAGGTTCTAAGAATGATCCCATTTGAGAGACTACATCCGGTCCTGTGACACCTTCCATACGATAGATACCTGATCCTATAGATTCATAGAGTACGATCGCGAAATTGATGATTTCTTTCGTATTTTTTACATGGGTTCCCCCACAAAATTCCTTACTCCACCCCATATCAACCACACGAACGATATCGCCATATTTTTCACCAAACAACGCCATCGCGCCTAGTTTACGTGCTTCTTCGATCGGCAGTTGTCTGATCACGACATCGAGAGGTGTTTCTTTGATATAATGATTGACTAAACGTTCAACCTCTAAAATCTTCTCATCACTTTCGGTTTCAAAATGATTGAAGTCAAAGCGCCAGCTTTTTGGAGAAACTTGTGATCCTTGCTGGTTTGCATGCTTTCCAAAGATATCTTTAATCGCTTGATGGAATAGATGTGCTGCTGAGTGGTTGCGTACGGTCTTTAACCGCATCTTAGGATCAACAACAGCAAGGACATCATCTCCTTCATTGTATTCGCCTTCAACTTTGTGTAGGAACTGACCATGCGGGAGTTTCATCACATCGATGACTTGAAGTCCATTAATCCACCCTTGATCGGCAACCTGTCCACCGGATGTTGCATAAAATGGGGTTTGATCTAAAACAATACCTTCATCAAAGACTTTGATGACTTTTGCTTCCGTCTGCAAGACATCATAGCCGATAAACTTAGAAGGTGTGACAAAGTTTAAATAAGCTTCTTCTTGTGCTTTCATCGATCCACTGACATTTCGCGCTTGTCTTGAACGTTCCTTTTGTTTTTCTAGTTCATGCTTAAATGCAGGTACATCAACAAACACGCCCTGTTCTTCGGCATATTCTAAGGTTAATTCAATGGGAAATCCATAGGTATCGTATAGTTTAAAGGCAACTTCACCACTGACCTTTTTACCATCTTTTTCAATGGCTTCAAGAAGATGCTTTTCGCCTTCATTGATTGTTTCTAAGAATTTTTGTTCTTCCTTGAGGATCAGTTTTTTAACAATATCTTTTGTTTCATAAAGATTGGTATAGAATGTGCCCATGATTTCAACGACATCATCCACTAATTTATAGAGGAAAGGTTCGGTTAAATGGAGGGTTCTTCCGTATTTCACCGCACGTCTGAGTAACCGGCGTAAAACATAACCGCGTCCTTCATTGGATAAAATAGCACCATCACTAATCGCAAACGTCAATGCTTTAATATGATCAGCGATAACTTTAAATGCCATTTGTCCTTGATAAGTGATTTTAGAGATTTCTTCGGTATGTTTAATGATAGGGAAAAATAGATCCGTTTCAAAGTTCGTTTTGGTTCCTTGAATGACACAAGCAAAACGTTCAAGTCCAGCACCGGTATCAATGTTTTTACTCGGAAGTTCTGGATATTGATCACGCGTTAGGTTCGGTTTTGAATTAAATTGCGAGAAAACGATGTTCCATATTTCAATGTAGCGTTCATTTTCTAGATCTTTTTCGATAAGTTCTTTGCCTCTCGAATCATAGGATTCGCCTCGATCAAAATAGATTTCTGTATCCGGACCACAAGGACCAGCGCCAATTTCCCAGAAATTATCTTCTCGTGGAATGAGATGAGATGGGTCGACCCCGAGTTCGATCCAACGATCTCTCGCCTCAAGATCATCGGGATAATAGGTCATGTAGAGTTTTTCAATGGGAAAACCAAACCATTTGGGATCAGTGAGTAATTCAAGTCCCCAAGCGATCGCTTCATGTTTAAAATAATCACCAATCGAAAAATTACCAAGCATTTCAAAGAATGTATGATGGCGAGCGGTACGACCTACATTATCGATATCATTGGTTCTGATACACTTTTGTACGTTGGTGATACGGGGATTTTGGGGTTTTTCCGTGCCATCAAAGTACTTCTTAAGGGGTGCAACCCCCGCATTAATCCATAAAAGCGTTGGATCATTTTGCGGAACCAAAGAGGCAGAGGCTTCCACCTTGTGTTTTTTTGATTCAAAAAAGCGTAACCAAGTCTGTCTAATTTCTGCTGCAGTCATCATTTTCATACATATTCCTCCTCATCAAAGAAAAACGCCCTTAGTTAATCTAAGGACGTAAGTTATTACGCGGTACCACCTTAGTTCTAGGAAAACCCTAGCCCTCAAATATCGTTAAGGCCGACATACCTTTTGCTCCCAAACAGCCTTCATCATCCTCTTTTCTTCGTTTACACCAACCACGAAGTCTCTATGAAAAAGAAACATGATTACTCCTTTTGTTCATCGCACATTTATTTTAGCATAAACCCATCCACTTGTAAAGCCATTTCATCAGACTTGCTTTATGACTAATAAATCAACATTTTCGATGGATATAAATAGAAATTGTCAGAAAGAAAGCCTATTGATTTGAATGGATCATTTCGTAATGTAAAATGTCTTCTTCGATATAAGGTCCTTTAACCACTCGAAATCCAAGAGCCTCATAATAAGATTTTAAATACGCTTGACCTGAAATTCGAATGGGTTGTCCTTTAATATCATGCATTGCTTCGTGGATAAGTTTTGTAGCCAGCCCTTGCTTGCGATAATCGGGATCAGTAAGTACTCTTGAAATGGCATACTCCTTAAACTTATATCCCGGGTCGACAAGGCGTAAATAGGAAATGAGTTTATTTCCCTCAAAAATCATGTAGTGAACTGATTTTTGATCTTTATAATCCGTATCAAGATATAAAATTTTCTGTTCCATGACAAAGACCTTACCACGTAAATCAAGGATTTGATAGAGTTCTTGGTTAGTCAATTCTGCAAATGTTTTTTTAACGATGTTTAAAGACATATTTAAATGTTACAGGTGCACCGAGTGCAGCCCATCCTCCAATCAGCAAATAGCGTACAAAATCAAAGAAAATCAGTTCTGGGAAAACAAGTTTTAATCCTTCTTTGATGATCATAGCCACAGCGAGTCCCAAAAGAACTTTTAAGACTTGAACCCACATTTTTGCACTGACATCATAACCGATAAACTTCTTTTCAACGTAGTATCCAGCAGCAAATCCGACAAATCCTCCGGCACCTACGGCTAAATCATGATGAGGGAATAACAGGAGTGCTGCAATGAACAATGGCGCAAGCATCAACGTGTAGATGTGTTCATCGTTGCCCATTTTATCAACAAGTTTAAATGACAAATACGTTAATCCTAAAGCCAAGAATAATCCAACGATCACATCAGTTAAAAAATGTTGACCCAAATACATTCTGGATAAGGGGACCATGATCATAATAAATAATCCGATCCACGAAAAGTATTTTTTGTCATACTTTTTCGCAATATGATAGGCTGTATACCCTAAGACACCGGATGCTTGCGCGTGACCACTAGGAAATGAATACCCTGTGGTACGCCAACTCGGTTCTGATTCTACACCAGGATAATAAAAGGGACGTGTTCGTTTAAAGACATTTTTTAAGGCAGTATTTGCAATCGCGCTCATCATATACGCGAAAACGAATTTATGAGCAAGTCGTTTATCTACCGTCCAATATAGCACGCCTGCAACGAGGATAAAAAATATTTGATCACCGAGTTGTGTGATGAGATAAAACGTCCCATCAAGAAAAGCGTTTCTTAAATCCTGTAAGCGATAAATGATCTCTAAATCCATGCGTTTACTCCTTCATCTAAGTTATTCTCTTCGTCTTTCGAGATAAAGATATGATGAAATGTCTCGTTGATCTGCCATGTTTGTCCATCATATAGACCTTCATCCATCAGTTTTTTAATCATGTGTTTTCCCAATCGATACCCATAATTGGCCTTATCCTTGACACTTTCTTTTTTGAAGTCCAGGATATCAATCAAGAGAATTGAGAAAAGCTTTTTGGTTTCAAAATTGATTAATAGAATCGGTGATTCCTCATATTTTTTGGGATGAAATCTGCCATCAATAGGGATGGCTAGGATTATATTGCAACCCTGTTCAATCAAGACATCGACAGGACAGTTATCTTTGATGCCTCCATCGACATAATAAGATTCATCTATTTCTGTAGAACCAAAGATTAAAGGAATCGATGCTGAAGCGAGCACAGCTTTATGGGGGTAATTAAAGTTATTTAGATGAAATACTTCTTTTTCCATCCGATGGAGCATCACCTGTTCGACCATTGACCCCTTTCGAATTTTCGTTGCTGTCACATAGCCTTGGATTTTACTATCACGGATTTCTTTGAGTGAAATTTGTTTTGATAGTCTCTCAAAAAGATTTTTCACACTAAATAAACCGATTTTACTGAACTGAAGGTGATCAAAATGGCGACCATAAACATCCTGATTGGTAATCGTTTCCCAAGTGTCAATCATGCGATCAAAGGAAAATTTCGCCATAACCATAAGCGTATTGATTGCACCGATTGAGCTGCCTGCGACACTATCAATTTCTTGCAAAATGCCTGCTTCATCCAGCGCTTTAAGCACACCGATTTGGTAGGATCCCCTTGATCCACCACCACCTAAAGCTAAACCGATTTTGGGTACCATGAGTTCACCTTCTCCGCATGATTTTTTTCAAACGATCGTTGGCATCTCTTTCTTTTAAGTCATCACGCTTGTCATAAGATTTTTTACCTTTGGCAAGGGCGATTTCTATTTTGCATAGTCCGTCTTTTAAATAAACTTTTAAGGGAATTAATGTAAAACCCTGTTCGCGTGTTTTGGCAAACAGTTTGAGTATTTCGTTTTTGTGTAAAAGCAATTTTCGTGTTCGTGTTTCCTCGTGATTAAAACGATTAGAAAACTCATAAATCGCGACATGCATATTATGAATATACGCTTCGCCATGCTTGATTGTCACGAAGGCATCATTGATGCTCACTTTGCCTAAACGAATGGATTTAATTTCACTGCCAAGGAGCTGAATACCTGCTTCATACGTATCTTCGATGAAGTAATCATGCCTTGCCTTTTTGTTTTGTGTAATGATTTTCATGGGTGTAATCCTTTTTGGGTTTCTTTTTATCGACGATACCAAAATCCATTTTTTTATCATTGATATCAACGGATAATAATTCGACTTTGACACTATCACCTAACCGGTATCGTTTCCCACGATTTCCGATAAACGTCAATAATGCTTCATCATACATGTAGTAGTCATCTAAGACGCGAAGTGGGATAAACCCCTCTATGCCTGAGGTCAATTTAACAAACATCCCAGAGGGCATCATTTGTGTAATGGTGGCCTTAAATATATGCCCTACTTTATCTTGCATATACTCACAACTCTTGAGTTTAGCGACATCACGTTCCATCTGAACCGCTTTTCTTTCCTGATCTGAAGTATGCTTTGCAACATCCGGCATAATGGATTCAAAATGATACAGATCATTCTTATAGTTGCTCGATTCGTTTAAGACAAAACGATGAATTAAGCGATGTAAAATCAAATCAGGATAACGTCTGATCGGTGATGTGAAGTGCGTGTAATAACGCGCACCTAAGCCATAATGTGGGGCTAATATTTCAGAGTATTTCGCCTTCTGCATTGCCCGCAATAAAATCATATGGACGACATATTCGACATGGGTGTTTCGCGTATGTTCAGTGATAATCTGTAAAGGCTTAGGATTACCGAGTTGCTTATAATTGACTGGAATTCCTAATTTACTGACTGTCTGTAGTGCAAGTTTTAGTTTGACATGATCGGGATCTTCGTGAATACGATAGATACTGGGAAGATTGGCATGGAACATGTGGAAAGCTACGGTTTCATTAGCTATGAGCATGAAAGATTCAATGAGTTCTTCCCCTTCATTGGTATGACGTTCATAGACATCAAGCACACGTCCTTTATCGTCTACGATAAATCCTAATTCCGAAGATTCAAATTCAATTTCCCCACGCTTTTTGCGAATGAGTTTAAGTTTTTGAGATAGCTCATTCATATGGATCAGCATCGATTCAATGGCAGGATGGTTAAGTGATTTGCCTTCTAAAAGAAATTGGTTGACTTCATCATAGGTCATCCGACGCTTACTGATGATGACCGATTTCTTGATTTCATAACTGATCACTTTTCCATCTTGATCGATATCCATCAGACAAGATAATGTTAATTTTTCTTCGTTTGGATTGAGTGAACACCAATCATTAGAAAGTTTATGTGGTAACATCGGAATCACGCGATCCGCTAAATAGGAAGATGTCGAACGTTTAAACGCTTCTTGATCGAGTGGTGAGTCTTCTTTCACATAATGGGAGACATCGGCGATGTGAACACCTAAATGATAAATGCCATTGTCCACAGTCATGCTGATGGCATCATCTAAGTCTTTCGCATCTTTTCCATCAATGGTGATGATCAAATCGTTAGTTAAATCAAGACGTTCTTTTCTCTCTTGATTCATATCGATCGTGATATCGTGAATCGAATCCATCACTTGGTCCGAAAATGTTTGTGGCCAATCATAACTCGCAACAATTTTTAATGTATTGATGTCTGGATCATTGATGTGTCCGATGACCTTAATCACTTTTGCATTGATGACAAAGCGTTCAATCGATTCGATTTCAAGCATCACCACATGACCCGGAACCAATTCTAGTTCTAAATCCACTTCTAATCGACGATCTAAATAAGTATCCGCTTGACAATAAAGACCATTCTTACCTTTTTTTACGGTAGCTACCAAGACAGATAACGCCCGTTTAACGATCAGAATGACGTGGGGTTCAACCCCTTCTTTGACCAAGACGATATCATCATGCATCGCATCCATCATATCGCGTTGTTCTAGGTAGATGTCCCCGTTTTCTTGGCGTAAAAAGCCGAAAGTCTTTTTATGATCGATGCGTCCGATTAAAATATCGTGCTTTAAAATATAATAAGGATCTTCAAACGTCACATATGGATATTCTTCTAAACGAACACCTGTGACACTGTCTTTATTCAGTTTTCTTGTTTGATGTTCATAAAACATCAGATATAAATTGTTCATGGTTTTACCTCGATGATATTATATCATATTCAATGGGGACTTCATTAAGCAAAAAAGCGATAGGCATCGCTTTATTGTCTAATAAAGATTAGGTTGATTTCATTCTTCTGTTCTAGATCATGTCTATCGATCAAGACAGAGGGTTGTTTATATAAATTAAACCGTGATTGATAAGGAGCACTTATACCATTGAGTAAAATCTGATCACGACCACGTTGATAAGAGATTCGGTAAGTTCGCTCATTTTTTCTAAAAGAAACGGTTAACCCATCCAAGCGTTTCGGTAAAACAGGATCGAGTAATAAGTGACCATGATAAGATTGTAAACCGAGTAGATTTGAAATGAGTTGTGCTAAATATATACCAGGTCCACTGGAGTATAGACGCCATCCACCTTTGACAAGAATGTCACCTTTTTTGACCCGATCAAATTCTCTTCTGGCCTGATAACGATCTTTGAACCAAGCATCAGAACTCGAGAAATACATGTTAGATTGTCGGTAATACGCATTTTTAACTCGTTCAGATAAGAGAATCGGATTGATGACCATCAGTGCGTCATAGGCTTCATCTGCATGTCCTATCTTCGCTAAGGCTTCTATATATCTAATGTGAGCATGAACATACTGGAGTCCAATTTCACGACCAAAGTTTGCTGCTGTTTCTGCTCGTGTGAAATACGTTTTGATACCACCTCGATATTCAACCGTCGTATCCATCAGGCGAACACCATCGGGATGTTTTAAGTATTGATTGATGACATGTAAATAAGGATTGATGTCTTTTGGTTGGACAAATTCAGCAATCATTGAACGGGTCAGTGGAAGTAGTCGATATTTCAAACCCGTTTTTTGATCTCTTGGATGTAAAAGATACATCTTTTCTTTATCAAAGACGACAAAACCCGCAGGTATTCCGTCGACGACCATATGTTTTTGATAATCTGCTTTGATCTTTTGTGCTAAAAGATTGAGTTGTTTTGCATACTCGTTATCATACTTAAAAATCTCTTCCCCAAAAGTCTTTAGGGTGTCATAGAGGAGAGCTACTGTCCATCCTGAAACCATCTTTTTCGTCAAATCGTGATTGGCTGGTTGTAATGTATCATCCCAGTCTCCGCCACCATAACGTGGTAAATACGTTCCTGGGATAAATGTTTCTTCAATCGCTTGAATCTGCTTTTTGACGTGATCATAGATCGATACTTGATCGACAAAATCGTTTTTTTGAATCGACATGTAACTCGTAAACTCATCAAGAATCGAAAGATCCTCGGTGCCTTTGATGTAATAAGCGAGTGCCCGAAGTGGCCAGATGATGATATCACCATGCGCTTCGTGTGCTTGAATTTGATAATAGCGATCAAACATAAACCACTGAGGAAAATCCCCGTTTTCAATAAATTGTCTACCATATATTTTCACTAAAATTTCTCTTGCGATGTCATAATGTTGATTCGCCATGAAAAATTCGAAGGGTCCTTGACAGACATCTCTTGTTCCCCAAGCTGCACCATTGTATTGTTCGAGTCCATGAGGTGATGCGTAATGGATGAGTGCATTATGGGTATACCAAAAGATCGTATGCATGAGCAAGTTCATCTCGTGTTGAAGCGTAGGATGGCTTAGGTTTAGTTGATGCGTAAACCCTAGTAATCGGTCAGTTCCTTGTCGATTCGCTTCTTCATAAGTCAATGTTTCAATGGGTTCAAACTCTTTATCATAAGTCGCTTGAATCCATAGGGTTAACGAGGTTTTAGGTTGTACGTGAAGAAGTAACAAACCTTGATGGGAGTGGGTGCCAAACGCATCTTCTTCACTGACTAAGTCAAAGTCCTGATCAAGTTGATAACGATACTTTAATTCAGGATAACGATTGGCCATCATCGAACCTTGAGGTGGATAGAAAATGATATTTCTACCCTCTACATCATAAGGAATATCGGAGAGATGTTCATTGACATTCATAAGGACTTGTTGCAAAATGATCATATCCTCTATAGGTTGTCCAGAAACTTCGACGTTAAGTCCTTGAACTAAACGATAGGAATCGACAAAACTACTGATGACAATACACCGATCTTCTTGTTGATAAATCCAACGCGTTGTCGCTCCACCCATATCATACGCACTGGGGATGCCTAACAAATGATAAATTCCATCGATTTTGACATAAATTCTTAACCCGGAAATGGTCTGTAAATTCAAAGGATTTCTTAAGTCACCTAAAAGCTTATTAAAACTACTGTTTCCAGCCACTACGTGAGAATGAAAGACACCAAACATCCAATTGGTTGTTGCCATTACGCGATCTGAGACATGCTCTAGATCCCCATGAATCAAAAGATTCCCATGTTGTCTTTCAAGAAGTAATTCTTTTTCTTTGGCGACCACATGGTGATGGTCATCGGTAAAAAAAGATAACCATTGTTGCTCTTTTGTTTCAAGCTGATCCCTAAGTGGATAAAGTCGATCCCATTCTTTATGTGACAATGATAATCCATTTAAGCGATGTTTAGGATTAATAAAGCCGATCGACACTTCTTTGTTATCAGTATTAAGTATAAAGACATCACTCGTTTTGATAGGTTCAACCTTTTTTGCCTTTTTAATCACATCATGATCTTCGGGTTCATATAGTCCATAAAAGGTGACTGATTGATGATGTTGAGAGATAGATAATGCTTCAGTTTGGAGTGCAAAATAGGCAAATTCATATTGATAGATGTCTGAGATGAGTCTTTCTTGATTCATCGCTTCAGGAATGCCTGTTTCTTTGGCCGAAAGTCCAAAGAATTGAAATCCATCGGTGGTATAGCCTATCGTTTTATTGAATGACCCTAATTGAAAGTATTGACTTCTTCCCTGATTTTGTCGTGCACAAAGCGTGTAGCCCAAGTCATGTTCAAAGACTTTATAATCGATATACTGAACAGTATAAGGTTCACTATTCAGTACACTTCCTTTAGAGGTGATCGCTAAATCCATACCAAACATGAGATCCACCTTTTTTGGAAGGTCACTTGATAATTTGACGTTTAAATCAAATCTTAAACCAGTCAAAAACCAAACGATTTGATAATGAATCCCCTCAAAAGACCCTTGATAAATCGCTTTGTTTTCATGAATCAAAAAATGAGAAGGTGAGTGGCGACCAAAAAGTGGGGTATACTTAATGGATTCATCCTCGAAAACGCGTAAATAGAGATTGATGGTTCCACCATCGACAAGATTTCCATGTAACAGGTTGATCTGTGCATCTTGATAGGTAATGTCATAAACATCACCTGATTCTAAAAAATTGACGAATAGTCCTTGGCTTTCAATCGATTGTGTCTTGATTTGATTGTTCAACAGCATATTGCTTCACTCCTTTTTTAAGGTCAGTTTATGGGTAGTAAGATGATCGCTATCTGTCCCAATCATCAAATCAAAATGACCAGGTTCTACCACAAATAATCCATCTTGGGTGTAGTATCCAAGCATCGTTTTATCGATGTTAAACGTGAGAGTTACTTCTTCACCGGGTTCAAGCATCACTTTTTGGAATGCTTTTAGTTCCTTAATGGGTCGTGCAATCCATGCAAAATGATCTCGAATGTAGAGTTGAACCACTTCTTGACCACGCATCATTCCGGTATTTTTTATTTGAACCTTTAATTCGACTGTTTCGTTTAAAGACATATGATTTGAAGATAGCATAGAAGATCCTAGTTCGAATGAGGTATAGGAGAGTCCATAGCCAAAGGGATACAGTGGTGTATTAGGGACATCTAGATAATAACTTGTAAATGGATTTCGATGTGTTGGATCATAGGGGCGTCCTGTATTCAGATGATTGTAATAAAGTGGAATTTGACCTTCATGACGTGGAAAACTCATCGGAAGTTTTCCTGATGGATTCATCCGCCCTAAGAGAAGATCACTCAGTGCATACGCTCCCTCACTTCCAGGGAACCATGCGTAAACAAGGGCATCACTTGATGTAAGTTCATTAAGAATGAGGGGTCGTCCAGCAAAAATGATGGTCACTATCTTTTTCGCATGTTTCTTTAAAACGTGATAAAGATTTTCTTGATCTCTTGGTAATGCTATCTTCGCTCGATTATGCGCTTCGCCTGATTCATGAATGGTCTCACCACACGCATAAAGAACGACATCTGCGTCTTCTATCACATTAAAATCATCAGTTTGATAATCACTAATCACTTCACTTGAATTGATATAGATGATCTCAAGATCATGATTGAGCGCTTCTTGTAAATTGGCATTCAATGCATTATTACCATGCCAACTCCATGGCCCGTTGGTCTCTCTATTGGTCGCGTAAGGTCCAACGAGTGCAACCTTCGTTCCACTTTTTAGAGGAAGCACCTGACGATTTTCCAAAAGCACGATGGATTCGTGTGCGACCTTTCGTGCACTATCTAAATGCTCCTTAGAGCGAACAATCTGAGTCGCACGTTCAGGATGAGCATGTTTGTAAGGATTATCAAATAGACCAAGTTCTTCTTTCAAATCTAAAATACGAAGACATGCGTCATCAATTAATGTTTCATCGACGAGACCTTGATCGACAAGTTCACTTAAGTAGTTTACATAACATGTCGAGGCCATTTCGATATCAAGGCCTGCATCAATCCCGCGAAGTGCAGCCTGTAGATCATCTTCAGCCACACCGTGAGCAATCACCTGATGGAGTGAATCATAATCTGTGATGGTCACACCTGTAAAATGCCACAAATCTCTTAACACATCTCTAAGTAAGTATTTGTTGACCGTTGAAGGGATGCCATCGACAACATTAAAACTTGTCATGATCAAACGCGCTCCAGCTTCAATTGCCTTACGATAGCCTTCCATATGATCATAGTGTAGTGAAAGACGTGATAAATCGACGGTATTATAATCGCGTCCTGCTTCTGATTTTCCGTAAGCAGCATAGTGTTTAACGCAGGATGCGAGGTTATTTTCTTGTTTGAGATCATCCCCTTGATAGCCTTGCACCATGGCTGATGAAAATTGTCCATTGAGATATGGATCTTCACCAAAACTTTCAACAACACGACCCCATCTGGGATCTCTTGATAAATCTGCCATCGGTGAAAATGTTACATGAATTCCTGAAGTTGCTGCTTCTAGTGCAGAGATCCGTGCGACCTTTTTGGCTAATTTGGGATTAAAGGATGATGCTAATCCTAGTGGGACTGGGAAAATAGTTTCATAACCATGAATAATATCTGCCATGAATAAAAGGGGAATCTTATGTCTGCTCTCTTTGAGAAAAACTTCTTGAACCTCAATCATTTCATGACCGTTACCAATACCAAGGACGGATCCCGCTTCAAAAATCTGCTTTTTTGTGAGGTTAAGGGCTTTTAAATGACCTGCAACTTCCACATGTGCATGTTTGACAAAAAAGAAGGGGGCGATCTGAAGCATCTGACCAATTTTTTCTTCTCTTGTTAAGGATTTAAGTAGTTCTTTCGTATTCATCATAATACTCCTTGGACTGTTTTAGTTTTTGTTGATGATGCACAGCACCACCACCTTCATGCCCACCCTCAGGATAGCGAAAGAGAACTTTTTTAGCAGTGATGGTATCATAAGCCATCTCAAAAAATTCTGCTGGGCATATCTGATCCTTTAAACCCACTGAGCTAAAAATTGGGGCTTTGATCATTGGGGCAAAGTGGATATTGTCAAAATATTGAAGATTATCAAGGATCTTGTCTGGATCAAGATGGTGTTCAGAGATATAATCTGCTATCTCTCTCACTGATCCATGTTTTCCAATCAATCTGCCTTTGAAATGGGTATAACTCGGTACATCTGCAAAAACATAGGCGACATCCTCCAGTGCTGCAAGAGCAATGACGATTCCACCCCCTTGAGACCCTCCATGTAGGATGATATGTTTTTGTTCTACGTAGGAAAGAGTCTTTACTATACGGATCAGCTGCAAGCTATCTTGGTAAACATGCTTTAAATAATACTCATCAGGATTCATAATTCCTCTTGTCATTAATCGCTCATCACCACTGTGATAAGGGTAACGATCTTTGGTCAATCCTTTTTGACCTCTGATATCGATTGAGACTATGTTATATCCGATTTGGTAATAATCGAGATAGTCATTTGGTTCACCTTTGTGCCAACCATAACCGTGAAAGAAGACCATCGTAGGACGAGGTATACCTTCATGGATAAGTTGCATACCGTATATGGTTTCGTTTTTCGCTCCTTGATAAGAAAACTTTTGGACTTCTTCAAAGTCTTCATTTCTATATGTTTCTATCACATGATAACGAAAGGGGATATGGTTGAGTTCTTGTTTTGCGTGCTGCCAAAAACGATCAAAATCATCGGGTTTTTTGATTGGTATTAATCGGTCTAACATGATTCATTCACCAATACCTTTCCTTCAGGTCTAAAACTTCTTGTCACTTTTTCGCCTTTTAAGATGTCAATCATCACTTTGGCGACCATTTTTCCCCATGCTTTATGGTCGATTGAGATCGTTGTCAATTTAGGTGTTATCAGCTGACCAATCGCGATGTGATCGAATCCAGCAACCGCGATATCTTCTGGGATTCGAATGTTTGATTCCTTGAGGGCTTGCATCAAACCGATGGCGGATTCATCGTTGGCACAAAAGATAAAATCGGGTCGATTCTTTCTTTTGATCAATTCTTTTCCAATATGGTAACCTCCTTGAATGGTGAAGTCACCTTGAAAATAGCCAAATGGGGTAAGACGATGTTCCTTTAGCGCTTTTTCAAAACCGACATAGCGCATGCGATTATTGAAGGCGTTCTCCGGTCCAGCTAAATAAGCAAGACGTTGATACCCTTTTTTAATCATATCGGACATTAGATGATAAACCAGGGATTCATTATCGATTAATGATGTATAAATGTTTTCTTCTTGAATTAAGCGATCTAAGACGATTAAAGGCATGCCATGGGCAGCATAATGCTTTAATACATCATCTGAGATATGATTGTCAAAGACGATCGCGCCATCGACCTGGCGTTCTAATAATAGGTTCATTGAGGACGTCCCCGAACTGACGATGATATTGAAATCATGTTCCTGCAATGTTTGACGAATTCCTTCTAACGTTTCTGAAAAGACAGGACCCGCAAAAGCGTAAATAAATACGCCAACATTATTGGTTTGTCGTTTTTTTAAGTTACGTGCGATGCCGTGTGGGTGATAACTCAGTTCTTTAGCAGCATGAAGAATCCTTGCTTTTGTTTCTGGATGTACGTTGGGTTGGTCGTTTAGGGCATAGGATGCCGTTGAGATCGAAACTCCTGCTAATTTGGCTACATCTTTAATCGTTGGCATAACATTCTCCTTTAAATGATAATCGCTGCATAATAAGGTGGAATCGTCATATGTTGTGCTAATTTTACAGAGTGATCATTGGATAATAAAATCTTACTGAAAGGGTAATCCGTTAAATCAAGAGTGATCGGTAAATCAGAAAATGATCCGATGATTAAGACCGTTTGTCCTTGATATGAACGCTTATAGGCAAATAGTTTTGGGTGATCTTCAAAGATTAACTGAAAATCACCTTCATCAAAGATGCGATGTGATTTACGTAGTTTGATAAGTTCTTGATAGTATGGATAGACGCCATCACGATCACTTCGATCAGTTTCTGCATTAAGTGTTTTGTAGTTAGGGTTGACCTGAAGCCAAGGTTCATGCATAGAGAATCCTGCATATTCATGATCGTTCCATTGAAAGGGTGTTCTTGAATTATCACGACTTTTCGCATAAATCGAACGCATGATGTCTTCTTCTTTCCATCCTTTTTCTTGTAGAATCGTATAGATTTGTCTTGTTTCTAAGTCACGATAATTTTCAATAGGCATTTTGATACCTGTCATCCCAATCTCTTCACCTTGGTAGATATAGGGTGTCCCTTGCATGCCATAAAGAATGGTTGCGAGCATTTTTGCTGATGCTTTTCGGTAGTGTTCACTACCATATCGACTTACAACACGAGGTTGATCATGATTGGATAAAAACAGAGAGTTCCATCCCCCATGGTGCATTGCATGTTGAAGTTTTTCAAAAGTGTGTTTGAATTCATTGACATCTAATTGACGTAAAGCCCATTTCCCCTGACCTTGGACTTCATCTAAACCCACATGGGCAAATTGAAAGACCATATTGAGGAACGGATGTTTGCCACCTGTGATTTCTCTAGCTCTCTCAATGGATAATCCTGGCATTTCACCAACTGTCATGATGTCTCTACCTTTAAAGCATGTGTCATAGAGTTCCTTTAAGTAAGTGTTTAAATAAGGCCCATCAGCAAACTGCATCTTGTCAATATCTTTCCCAATAAGGTCGATGACATCAAGTCTAAACCCGTCAATCCCAAGATCAAGCCACCAGTTGACCATATCATAAATCGCTTGACGTAGCGGTTGATGATGCCAATTCAAGTCAGGTTGACGTTTTGAAAATAGGTGGAAATAATACATATTTGTCTGTGGGTCTAAGGTCCACGCAGATCCACCAAAAATTGAATCTACTGCGGTGGGTTCCTTACGCCAAAGGTAATAATCACGATAGGGAGAATGGACATCTTTTCTTGACTCTTTGAACCAAATGTGTTCGTCTGATGTATGATTAATCACCAAATCCATGATGAGTCTCATCTTTCGTTTGTGAACTTCGGTGAGTAAACGTTTCATGTCATCAAGCGTTCCAAAGATGGGGTCTATTTGGTAATAGTCAGCGATATCATAGCCATTATCATCCATCGGTGAACGGTAAACAGGTGAGAGCCAAATAACATCCACACCAAGTTTTTGAAGATAATCAAGTTCACTAATAATTCCAGGAAGATCACCGATGCCATCATGATTGGAATCTTTAAAGCTTAACGGATAGATTTGGTAGACGATGGCGCGTTTCCACCAGGCTGTTTGATCCATGAGAGTACCTCCATTCCTTTGATGATGATCCGATGAGACATAAATGCATGATAGACATCTTGACTTAGATAGGCATTGATCATCAACAATTCCAATCCTTTATTAATGGATATATAGCGCTTGCTGAACCAAGGTTCATCCGAAAGATTGAATGCATCATAAAACCCAAAGGGTCCCCACAACTCAGGTAGTTTTTCCATCTCTGTAATAGCTTTTATCGAAAGATTGGGTGTCATAGGTAATGAACCAATCATGGCAAACGTCGATGCTGTTCCATCGGTTCTCACCTTTTGATCATGATTGGGTAACCCCCCAAAGACACGATAACCTTTGGGCGAATCCGAAGCTGAGAATCCAAAGAAGTTACCCTCAAATGTTTTGTATTCTTCTTTTATGTCACGAGATAGACGTGCATGGGCTTTTGTTGCCTTTTCGGCATTATCAAACCAACAAATACCGTTCTGATCGAAGACACCACGCAAATCCAACCATGCAAGTGGAAACTGATAAACGAATAATGAATTACCTGGACTATAAATATAGCTGATATCTTTATAGGTCCCCTTTTCACGTTTGAATCCTTGATAAAGTTCTTTTGCTGTTTGCGCATCATGACTACCCGCCATGATGACATACATCATCAGTTGTTCAGCAAACATACCCCAATGATGGATAAACCCTGGTTTACCACTCACATAGTCGCCTTCTCTGTCAGGATTATATGCCATGTAAAAACGTTTGACACCTTCATGTTCATGCACAAGCCATGTCCAATCCAGTCGATCTATGAGAACTTTGGTTAACCCATGAATCTTGTCATCATTGAAAAAACTATCAACGGTGATCACGCCACAATATGCAAGCGCTGTGTCAATCGTTGAATATTCCGTCTTCCCCAAGCGAGCTCCTGTATTCATGTCAAGAAAATGAGCTATCCATCCTCGTTCATGAGGTAAGTTAATCATTGACTGTAATGTTCTTTCGGCAATTTCTTTTGCTTTATCATAGTCAATATAATGATTGTTCACACCAATGACGAGTGACGAAAGCATAAAACCAGTTGCTGCAATGCTGGCTACATTCGGTCTAAGTGTGTGATCGACGACCAGTCCAAAGCCCTGTGATTCGGGGTTCAGATTGGTATAAGCCATATAATATTCAAATCCTAATTTTTGGTGCTGCTCTAACCGTTTTTTGTCCATTTTTTACCTCATTGAAACGTTTCGATACCTATTTTTATTTTATATGATAAAATAGAAAAAGACAACCCGAATGATTATAAATGGTAAAAAACGGAGGATTCTATCCATGATTTATTATCGCAATCACAACTTTTATGATAACGAAAAGCCTATCCTCTTGATGGCTGGTGAAGTTCACTATTTCAGGCTGCCTAAATCGAGATGGTCCATGCACCTTGACCTTGCGAAAGCGATGGGTCTTAACACGATTGCAACCTACGTTCCCTGGATTGGCCATGTCGAAAAAGAAAACGATCTTGATTTCGGAAAAACAGATATTTATGACCTCAATGGGTTCATTGAACTCTGTAAAGAAAAAGGGTTTTATGTTTTTCTAAGACCAGGGCCCTATGTCATGGCTGAATTGATGAATGAAGGAATTCCAGAATGGGTATTCGAAAAATATCCTGATGTCAAGCCTAAAACGATCGATGGCAAACCTATTCAAGGTCCCATTGTGGATTACCTTCATCCTGGATTTTTACACGAAGTTCATACCTGGTACCAACAATTACTCCATGAGATTGGTCATCATTTGCAACAACATGGAGGTCCGATTATCGGGATTCAACTCGACAATGAAATTGGAATGCTTCCTTGGGTCTCAAGACAATCAATCGATTCACCTTATTTCATGCCAAATAGCATCCACAAAAACGATCTTTATCAAAAACGTTTGAGCTGTGGGGAATACGAAAGAGAATACTATCTTGCATATGCCAAAGCTCTCGAATCGATGTTTATCAATTTAGGTGTGAAAGACATGAATTATTTCATCAACATTCACGGGACTTCTCATGGAAGAGGAAAAACGTTTCCGATCGGCATCAGTCAACTCATGTTAACCTGGCAAAAGACCAAAATGATTCCAGGAACAGATGTCTATTTTGGAAATTTGACCATTGAGGATGTTCATGACTATTACATCATCCATGAGTTTTTAGAGGCAACCCTTGAAGGTGAACAACCGCTAACTTCTTTGGAATTTAACTGTGGTGATGGTAATTTTGGTGATAACCTGGCTTCTAGAACACTTCCATCTGCGGCAGATTTCAAATTGCGAATGAATATGGCGCAAGGTTATAAAATGATCAATTATTACTTACTTACCGGAGGATTTAATCCGCGTTTTAAATATGGTGCTCTAAGACATAGTCCTTTTATCGCAATCACAGGTGAACGTCATGGATATGCTGCACCTATTCAGCCTGATGGAACGACTAATTATACCTTTGATCGCTTAGCAAGGACCACACGCATGCTCACCTCATTAAGTCCTTATATTGGTGAATTAAAACCTATGAAAGATGATATCGCGATTGCGTGGATCAGTGATATTTACATGACCACGATTGCAGATGAAAAAAATCCCGTCGTTAAAGACATCCAAACCGCACATGAATTTCAACGTAATGGTGTCGTCTGGGATACCCTCATCAAACAGATGATGTTGCTCAATTACCAATTAGGTGCGATCGATCTCGAAAGACGACCTATAGATCCACAAAAAACGAAATTGGTGATTGTCCCAACGACACGTTTCATGGCCAATGATCTTCAACAGAAACTTATTGATTATCATAAACAAGGTGGAAAACTCATTCTTGCTGGGGAATGCCCAACAAGAAATCTTCTTGGTCAAGAGGATACATTACTCCTTGACTATTTAGGTATCCGATCAAAACCAGTGATGGTTGATTGGGAAGTTCCATTCATCACACTCACACGTCGTCATCCGATTCGTGAAGCACAATCGTTTCGTTCCTATTTTGCACAAGTGACAGAATCAAAAGATCAACCTCTTTTTCAATTGATGAATACCAACGAAAGTGTCGGTGTCTTAGGGAATCGATTCGCGCTCATATCGTCTTCTTATCCAGGCCATTTGGAAGTCACAATAGACATCCTAAATCATCTTGATGTCACTTCTAACCTACAATTGATGGATCACCAAGGGCATCTTATTGCCTTAATGCAGGGTGATAAAGACCCCCACTTACTCCATCTCATCAATCTTGATCATTTTGATCAGAAAGTAAAGATTTCTTATCGAGGAAAACCTTTATTTCAAGGTAAATCACTGGATGTCTTTAGTCAAGACGCGATGATGTTACCGCTCGATTTCACAATTCCTCAAGGGAAAATCATCGATTCAACCGCTGAACTTTTGGAGATTCATGACGATTATTTAGCATTTCGCTTAACCCAAGAGGAAGATGAGATAAGACTGATCGTCAATCGTTTGATCACACCATCCCCCTCTTACACCGTTCATGACACAAAAGATATGGTTATCATACGTTCTAATACCCATGCGAAGCTTCATGATCGCATCATCATCCACTTTAATTAGTGCCGAAAGGCACTTTTTTTTGGCAAAAAAAAGAGGTTTGGTAACCTCTATGTATTTCTTGGTACAAGTCTGACGGGAACGATTTGTTCTTTTTCGACCTCTTGACCGGATAAGATAGAAAGCATATCTTTAGCGACCGATATCCCCCAAGACTCATAATTGATACTGATCGTGGATAATCCTCCACAGATGTATTGTGAGACATCGACATCATCAAATCCGATGACACTGATGTCTTCAGGTATTTTCTTTCCAATCGCCTGTAAACCCTTAATCAAGCCGATCGCCATTTCATCATTCGCACAGAATATACCATCAAAAGGAATATTTCCATCCAGTTTTTGAATGATGTCTAACCCGCTCTTTTCGGTGAAATCACCAAAGAAGACCATTTGACTCATCCCGTAAGCTTCGATCACTTCACTGTACCCTTGAAAACGTTGCATGTCTTCGTGACTACCGAGAATTCCAGAGAGATATGCAATCTTTTTTCTTCCATGACTGATGATATGTTGGGTCGCAATCTTCGCGCCTTCATAGGAATTCAAGACATTGGTGTAGACATGATTACCGCCTGGATGATCACGATCGAGTAAAATTGTTGGCATCCCTAGATTTTGGGCAATTTTGATCACTTTATCTTCAACAGCAGGACATAAAATGATGGCGGCATCAATCTGACGTTCCGTGATCATCTTTTTTGCATTCTTAGAAAATGAGACGATTAGATTATAGTCACTACCTTCGAGACCTTGGGCAATGCCATCATAAATCTTATGATAAACAGGTCCGCTAAACCCCGAGACGAAAAATCCGATGTTCATCGTTTTTCGGTTTTTTAGGTTTCTCGCCGCAGCGTTGGGATAATATTTAAGTTTTTTGGCGACATTCCAGATTTTATCTTTGGTTTTTTGGGGAATGTTCCCTGTATCATTCAAGGCATATGAGACGGTAGATATTGAATATCCAGAGGCTTTCGCAACGTCCTTAATAGTCACCATATCAACACACTCCTTAACACTATGTTCATCATCGCATAGTTTTCTTATTGTTTCAAGTTATTTCACTGAAATGATAAATATCGAGAGATTCTTTATGCAGTTTCACTGATTTCGACAGGTAGAATACCAATTCTCTCTAAACCTAAGTTGACGTATTCATTTTTCATGAATTGTTCCCAGACAAGTCCATCGAAATAATTCGCGAGCATCAATAACGTGATTCCCTTATCTATTCCGATTATGTCTCCTGCAACCCATGGTGTGGCTTGATCAAAATTATAGGCATCTTTATACCCATATTCACCTTTAAGTCCTCCAATAGTTTCAAAATACTGAATGGCACCCTTGACTAAATCCGGGGTAAAGGGGGCACTCCCTAAAGCACCGGCAGGAGCGATCGTGCCATCATTGCGGTGAGCATCGTCGGTATATCCTGAAGGCTTGGATCCATAATAACCACTGTATCCTCTTGGGCCATCTGAAGCTGTCATACCCCAAGAGTTCGCAGTAAATGTTTGGAATGTACTATGGCTATCAATTGCGTATTGACGGTTAGCAATCGTCGCGTTGATGCTATTTTCAAACCAGTTGACTCCTTGTGCATCTTCACGATTTCTAAAATCGACAAAGGCATGAGAAAACTGATAAGTGAATAAGCTACCAAACCAACTGGAAATGAATGTTTCTCCTCCGCCATAACTTGCTTGTCTACGTATAAAGGTATTGTATGTAGATACATTCGTCCGGTAAGCTTCATTCGGAGCGCCAGCACCTAATACGTATAATATCAATTGTTCACCATAGAAGTCCCAATGACCTGCAAAACCACTTTCAGGTCGATAGCCCATATAGAACATGTTTCTCGATGGATCAAGGTACCATGTCCAATCGATTTGTTCATAGAGATCTTCTGCTTTTTCTTTAACATCACCACCAAAATACTCTCCCGCGGTAATGGCACCTGCAAGAAAGAGGGCGGTATCGATGATGGAAACTTCACTTGTTCCTGCACGTTCACCGGTTTGCTTGTTTAAAAAGTGATAAAAGAATCCATGGTAATTATCTAGAGCTAAGAAGGTATCTAAAGTTTTTTCAGCACGTTCAAACCCTTCATCATAGGTAATCCATTCATATTCGATCCCTATGGGTAATCCTGCTAATCCAAAGCCTACAGAGGCGATGGATGAAAGTGAAACATTGGAGGGATATCGGTCATTAATAAGTCCGTAGCCACCGCTTTCTTCATCGGTATTGGCTTGCTCCCAGAAAAAATTAAAACTGTTTTCCATTTCTTCAAGCATGATGAGTTCTGCTGCATCATATTCTCTGGGTGGCGTAGGTGTGGGCTCTTCAACTTCTGTACAACCGAAGAGTACCCACAAGGTAAAGACGATAATCAATAGTTTTTTCATAGATTATTCTCCTGTGATTCCGGATCGATCGACACTCTCGACGAACCATTTTTGTAAACCAAAATATAGTAATAATAATGGGACAATACTGATCAATGTTCCTGCCATATAGATGGCTTCATTTAGACGGTCGACAAATCCATCTGAGTTAGGATCTGGATTGCCAAAACGCTGTCTAAACGAATCTGCAAATCTTGACAATTGTAAAGGTAATGTCCGTGCTTCAGGCATGTATAGCCCCGTGAGATAGGTTTCATTCCAGTACCAGACAAAACTGAAGAGGAAGACAACGACAACCGCTGGGATAGCTAAAGGCAGACTTACTTTTAAGAAGACACGAATGGGTCCTGCACCATCAACTCTCGCCGCTTCATCGAGCACTTTAGGAATCGTATTAAAGAATTGATAGAAAATCATGATGAAAATGGTACTCTTGATGCCTTGACCAAAGAGTGCAGGATAGATAAATGATCCGAGATTACCGAGGATGCCAAGATCTCGGTACATGAGATACGTTGGAATCATTAAGACAGGTGCAGGAATGATGAAGGTAATCAGGATGAGAACGATGATCGTTTTCTTGAAAGGAAATTCAAATCGAGCTAATCCATAGCCGATCAATGCGGTACTGACCACTTGAGCAAGTGCGGGGAAGAAGGATATCTTCACACTTTCTTGAAGTGCATTGAAAAATCCTAAGGTGGCAAAAGCTTTGGTATAGTTATCGAAATAGAGTGAGGTAGGAATGAGACCAACACTGCTATCGATTAAATCAAAGGGGGATTGTAAACTCTTTAATGCAAGGAAAATAAAAGGATAGAGAAAGGTGAAACCCACCGATGCAATGAGTAAATACGTAAATCCTTTGAATATCCACCCGTCGGTACCTTTTCGCCCAATGAGTTTTCTACGGTAATGCATGATCTTCGGATGCTTAGCAAAAAGTGATGGTTTTTCTTGATAGCGCAACATGTCAAAGACATAGTGATCACTATTTCTGACAAAATGAAGTTTACCTCGGGTGGAAAATAGTGCAAAGAGGATGATGACGATTAAGGCAATCGCTACAAAGTAGATCCAAACGAGTGCCGCACTAAAGCCAAAACCATTCCCGATTTCACCAGTTCTAAACATGTAATCTTTGATCAAAATGATGATAGGATTGGTTGAAAATCCAGCGAGCATAACGAGCGTATAGATCATGTTAATCAAAATGATTGGCTTCAAAAATGGGAGTGTGACCTTCCAAAATTGTTCCCATGGACTTGCTCCATCGATTTCTGACGCTTCATACACTTCTTTGTTCATCTTTTGAAGCATGACCAAGTATACGATAATCTGAACACCAGAAAACCAGAACATGTAAATCAAATTGCTGAATACACCAACGATTAACTCACCGAATCCTCGACCAAAAATGGCGGTAAAGATTTGAATGACTTGATAATTGGTAATTCCAGGTAAAATGATGGCTTCATTGTTCAAGAGTTCCTGCATGACTGGACCAGAAACGATGACAACAGGAAGAAAGAAAACAGTTCTAAAGAATCCCTTAAACTTAATATTCATATTTAAGATCATCGCAAAAATCAACGCGAATACATTGATAATCACCATCATCAAAACAGAGTCTTGAACAAAGTTTCCTAGTTCAAGGACCATCACACGATCGATCGCGAATGCATGACGATAGTTTTCAAAGCCAATAAACTCTAAATTGATCCCTGTCGTTGGTATCGTCACATGGTTTAGACTCAAGAAAAACGAGTACAAAATGGGGTAAAGAGCAAATACACCAAAACCTATGATCCATAATCCGATAAACAAGTAACCTAGCAACGCTTCTCGTTGCTTGTAAGTGATCTTCCATTTTTTCATAAGATCACCTCACTGACAAGATAATCAAAAGGTTGGATCGTAAGCGCTCCTGAGGTAAACACTTCTTGGGTGTAATTCACATAAATCGAATATCCATGATCATAATCTACACGAACCACACCGGTTGCAAGCACTTCTCGATCGATAATCTCATGACCGATAACAGGACTTAACGCTTCAAAAGCTTCGTTATATGCTCTTAAAATATAAACTCTTAAATTATCATAGTAGGTCGCGTAAAACTCACTACTCATCGTATCGCTTAACAAATAAGATGGTTGAGCAGTAATCAAAAATGAAGGGAGAATACCAAATTCTATCGTCTTGAGGAGATCGACGTTAATATTAGAGGTGAAGTTTAAAAATTGCGAGTAAACAGGCATATATCCAGATAAAAGAATTTGTTCAAAGGGCACACTATCGGTGTAGAATCTTGACCGATTGTGATAAAGAGAACTCATATAATAAGCAGAGGTATGACCGATATTGAAATACGAGGGACGATACATACTGACTTGTTCACTAAAGAGATTTTCATAGATGGATAACACTTCAGTTCTCGTTAATGATTGGTTAGAATTGAGTTCGTTGGATAATCCATCGATGGCGATTCTTCCATGTTTGCTAAGGGTAGCATAAGCGTCATCATACTGAGCCTCAATCGCTTCAATATCCATCACAAATCGATAGTAGTCACCTTGAGAAAGCGAAGCTGTATAATAATTTTTATTGACCATTTGTAAGGTATTTCTCGGGGTTTGACTTTGATAACTGTATTCGACCGTTGGATCATAATAGAATTCAATATCAAGATCCTTTAAGTCATCAAAATCACCAAGACTGCGATCAAATTTGACGTTATCCATGCTGCGATCAGAGTAGCCACCACGATTGTAGCCTCTGAGTGTATAGCGAATCGAAGAAATGCCTTCACTAACTAGATCTCGATTGATTGATAACAAATCAGTCACCGATGTCATCACGTAAGGATTCTTGAAAATAAGTCCTTGTTCATAATCCTTCATGAAGACATCCATATGAAGTGATACTTCATCGGGTGCTAATGATTTTTTGAGCATTCCAGATGCAATCATGGATGCCTTTAGTGTTTTTGCAAATCCGATATAATTGGCATCTGTACCTTCGATAAAGGTATGTTTTACCCTTGGATTGTAATCCTTAATGTCACTTTCATAAACGGTTAATGTTTCCCCTCCTGAGATGGGTTGAACATGGTTTTCCCGCATAAGAAAGACGGCATTTTGACTATGAAACTCGGTTTGATACGTGGGGGGTTTATAGACGTATTCAGCAAATTCTGCACCTTCAAGAATATGGGTAAAGATGGCGTGTTGATCAACCCCATGAACACTACCATAAACTGGATAGTTTAGATTGGAATCACCATCAACAAAACTGCGATACTTATCTTGAGAGTAAAAGCGTGCACGATAAAGGTTGTTAATGGTTGATGTCGCTGTAAATCTTACAAGTGCTCCGTTTCCCGAGGGAATAAAGAAATATCCAGGAACATCATCACTATGCACACTGCCAAAAAATTCATAGAGGGTGATTGCGGTCAATCGTGAGGTTCCATATTCATCAATGGAATTTCGATCAACGGTGATGATAATGCCATCATCAGTGAGTTCAACTGTATACTCTAAGGAGATCTGTTCGATGTGAAAATCAACATAAAACCGCGTAATTAAGCCATTCACTTGGTAAGATGTAATCGCATTTTCATCTGCTCGCCGCTGTAACATCGATGAGGTAATAGCAATATTGTTCTCGTTCAAATAATCAATGGTGATGGCTGAGCGAATGCGTCTGATCCATCCTCCAGTGAGGGGATAGAGTTCAAGATCGTTAATATCACTTGCCCAAACAAATCCAGAAGATTTATCGATAATTCGCAATGCTAATCCCAAAGGATTGACAAATACTTGGTAGGATGCATTTTCCATGATTAATACAAAATTCGTCATATCCATCGCAGGTTGATTGTAGATCGTATAATCTTCATCTCTGGTGAAAAGATTCGATTCAAGCAATGTCGTTATTCCCGTGGAAAGGAAATCATATTCATCTTCTTCGGCTTGTATCGAGAATGGGATAAAGAGTAAACTAATGCTTAACACAATAAGTATGAGTTTTTTCATCTCGAAAACACCTCCTGGAAGAGATTGATAAAGAAATCAAAGAGTTGTGAGGATAGAATGCTGATAATAAGATATAGGACGATGATAATGATCATAATAAAGATGGTTAACAACAGATTAACGACAAGTTCACCATATTTGAAATTATTGAGTTCTTTAATCATGATGAGCATCATGATGACAGACCAAGAAATCATGATGAGATAACCGAAATCATATAAGAAAGCTTCATTATACGTTAACACATTACTGATAATATCAATCGGCAGTTTAAAGAGGAAAATAGGGAGTAATGCCACTATCGACCCAATGAAAATATCACGATAAAACGCTTCTCCATTTTGAAGTGTACTCACTAAGTAGTTTCCTAACCCAAAGAGTAAGAGAGGGACTGACCACTTCAAGATTTCGTAGAAAAAGACCATGTCATCGATATTATTCCTAAAGAGATAGCCCTTGACATAATAGTCACTCAAAATATTGAGTAGGACAAAGATAACATACATGAAAGCTGCCGTCTTAACCCGAATCTTCTGTTTATACTTGATATCATATATCGCATCCACTGGATGTTTCAACATGTGCAGCATGAGTTTGATTTCCCCAGTTAATGGATATCGATTGATTTTTTCTTTAACATGTAATTGTTGTTTTTGATATGTCTCAAATGCTGGGGTTCGCTTAAAGACATTCCAAACCACCACAAGTCCACCGAGGGTGATCAACATCCAGACGATGTTTTGATTAATCCACGCGTCTCTTACTTCCCAGAAGGCTACGGAATATCCTTCTTTATTATTCGCGATCCGGTAACTTAAGAGCGCATTATCAAAATCTTCATTTCGTTCATAATACTTTCCTAATCTCGAATGTGCGAGAGCAAATAAACTGTTTTGACGAATGATCTCTTGAAAATAGACCGCACTTTCATCATACTTACCGATACGATAAAGTTCAATGCCTGTCAATACTGAGGTAGCAAATTCTGTCTTTGAAAAGACTTGAACGTTATTGCCTAGTCCATCAAGAACCCAAATATCGCCATATTTATCGACAGCAATCCCCGTAGGACCCGCAAATTCACCAAGTCTTAAACTATTGGGTTTCTGCGTACCAAATTTGAATATTAGGTTACCAAAACTATCGTGAACGCCAATGACACCTCGTGTATCAAAGGCTTGACTCACGGTATAAATATTGCCATACTTATCGACCGTGATATCTTCATAATTGGGGTCAGGAATTGAGGTTCCACCCAAAATATTGTTTCCTTCAATATTTAATTTCTTTAAGGGAGTTGTGTACTCGTTTTTTATAACCGTGTAGATTAATCCTTGTTGATCAATCGAGATGTTGGTCGTGGCACGTGGTGTGAGTGGAGCAAACATCTCTTTTTGCTCATCACTCATGAGCGCTCGTTGAAATAAAAGTTCAATCGTAATAAAGACACGGTTGATTCCAAAAAAACCTAAAAACCGCCCTTCTGCATCGAGTTGCGTTATCCCGTTGACACCGCCATCACTAACCACGTAAATATTACCTCTCGGATCTACGACGACTTTTCTTGGTTCATAGATGGATTGTTCTCCAAAAAGAGGTTCTGTGGGACGTCCAAATTGGTGGATGAGTTCATGATTCTCATCAAAGACCAAAATCATGTCCGTATTGGCATCTGCGACATAAATGAGACCCTCTTCTGTGACAAAGATTCCTGTCGGTTCTTTGATAAGTTCGTGGGTAATTTCACTATCTAATGTGGTCTCCATATCATAAAGATAAATCCTGGAGTTTCCCGTATCAGCAATGTAGACAATATCCCCTTGAATAAAGATATCTCTCGCCGACAAAAACCCACGATTTAAGACAAATGTGCCTTCATACGCGTTGGCAGTTCTGACGTAACCCCCATCAAATCCTATCGTCCATGTGCTATAAGGAATATTTGATATACTCGTTTCAGCGCGGGTAGGAAGTGAAAATCCAAAGAGGGAGATGAAAATGAAGAGGATGGTTAAACGCTTAAGTATCGTCATCTTGCACCTCTTACTTGATGCCAGAGTGCGTCATTGTGCTCATGACACGGCTCTGCATGATAATAAAGATAATTAAATTAGGTAAAAACATAATGAGTGTTGCTGCAGCGCCGATACCAGCTGCTGCTACACTATTAGACACATTGGTAAGTGTTGACATATAAAAGGCAAACGTTTGTTTGAGTTCATCACTGACAAAAAGCGTTGACGTTTCCGTATTATTCCACGTCGCTTGGAAACTTAAAATAGCGACAGTCGCGAGTGCAGGCATTGTTAAAGGAACAATTATCTTTAAATAAATGTAAAAATCTCCAGCACCATCCACTTTTGCTGCTTCGATCAGTTCATTGGGGATTTGGTCGATAAACTGCTTGACCAAAAACAAGCCAACGGGAATCGCAATCATCGGTAGGACATGCGCAGCCATGGTATCAACGATACCAATCCGGGTGATGACTAAGAATCTGGGAATCGTCACTGCGATGGGGACGAACATGAGGGCGAGTTTATTAACTTCAAAAATAAACTTCTTTCCTCTAAAATTCTTCTTGGATAAAATATAGCCTGCCATCGAACTAAATAAGACGCTTGTAAAGACGACAAAGAATGTGACGACCACACTATTGACGATAAACTTTAAGACGGGTAAACCAAAACCGATGAAGACGAAGAGATCACGGAAATTATTAATCGTGGGTTGGATAACAAAGAAACGTGGGGGAAAAGCAAACAATTCATCAATAGGCTTAAATGCAGTCGAAAAGATATAGACGATAGGAAGCGCCATAAAAATCGCGAATGGGAAGAGGAACGCGTACATCTTCAATTGAGACTTATGAAAATTAGTTGGATTAAAATTGACACCAATCATCGCTTTTCCTCCTTATTCATCTTCTTTGAGAATTCGCTGGAAGAATTTACTGAATGCTAAAATGATGAGCAGTAAAATGACAGACAATGCAGCTGCAACACCCATTTCAGAACGCAAAATACCATAGTCTTCAATATGGTTAATAATCATCTGTCCTGAATTTTGAGGGGTAGGATTGGATCCCGAAAGAGCCACCCCAATCGCACCTGCAGAGAATGTTCCAACGATACTCATGACGGCTGAAAACATCATTTGCTTTTTAATGGATGGAATCGTAATATAAAAGATTTCTTGAAGACGATTGCGCATACCATCGATATAAGCCGCTTCATAAAGCTCTTTATTGACATTAAGTAATCCCGCAAGAATTGCTAAAAATCCTACACCCATCGAACTCCACAAAGACACTAAAATCATAATGGGCATTAAATAATCAGGATTCTGCAAGAATTGTAAAGGTTCATCGAGTAGTGAGAGTTGGAGTAACCATGAATTGATCATCCCTTGTTCATCACCACTAAACAAGATTTTCCAAACGACTGCGATTGCAACACCCGCTGTCATGGATGGAGAATAGATAATGAGTGCTAAAACGGTTCGTATTTTGGGGGTGACTTGGGATAACATCCAAGCCAAAATAAAGCTTAATGCATACCCACCGGGACCGACAACCAAACTAAATAGAAGCGTATTGGGAAGCACCGTCTTCATAAAGACGTCATCTTCAGTAAGGATATATAAGTAATTATTAAAACCATTGAACGTGGGAAATTGAATACCATTGAAGTAGGTAAAACTTAAAATAATTGCCAAAAAGACGGGGATCACGATAAACGTGAAGAATAACAGTACGTAAGGAGCTAAGAAGAGATAGGTTGTTCTATTCTTATCTTCAAGCCAGTGTAAAACCTTGGTCGAAAGATCCGAAAAAAACGTACGAATTTGTTTGAGGCCATGCCATAATTTCGCTTTGAATGTCATGTTTAGTCCTCCTCAATCCAACGTTTTACATCATCAATAGTTGTGATTAAATAGGGTCTAATCACAGCACCATCTCGATCTAGATAACCAAATTCGATATATTTGCGTTCAAGTTCACGCTCAATTAAAATTTTTGCATCATCAACCGCACTTCGCACATCGATGCCATCAAAAACAACACGATTCCAAACATTGGATAATTCACGTTCGAGTTTGTACCCTCCTGGAACCTTGGGGACTTCATGAAGATATTCCCATTGTTCAAGGATCACATTAATATGCTCTTCAGGAATGGGTAGCGTGGCAAATGCAGCCACATTCGCAGAATTCCACAGGAATCCATCACCGTAGGTGACGAGCAGTTTATAGATAAAATCTGTTTGTGTTTCGGTACTCATCCACCACTGCAGCAACTCCCAAGCTTCTTGTTTCTTCTCACTCTTTTCAAAGATGACAGATGCCTGTGCGGCACCTACGTTATCACGACGAATATTGCCTAATCCATCATCGACACCTGGTGCAAGCGCGATATTCCATTTATTAGCAATTTCAGGAGCAGCGAAGGTGAGTTGAACATACGTTCCAAAGCCACTGACACCCATGGGAATGGATGTATCCCTAAAATCATTATAGAAATTAGGAACCTGCAAAGGTAGACTGTAAAGTGTATATAAATCAACCATCGTATTGATCCCACGC